>WBUQ01000190.1 GCA_008933635.1 Desulfobulbaceae bacterium
GTTATCGGGTCGGATACCTATCCCGGTTGCGTATCGGACGATCTCCTCGATGTCTACACGGTCGCCCCCCTGCTGGCCGAGATCCTGGAGAATCATCTCCAGCTCTGAAAGGGGAAAATACGGTTCGATCGGCGCGTGCCGGTTGAACCGGCGGACAGTGGCATGAGAAAGGACCTCATAGAGAAGAACCTGCAGCGATCGATCCTCTTCCGGGACATCGGCGCGTCCGAACTCGCGACCTTCAGCGAGGTCTGCCGCATCCAGATCGTCTCCGAAGGGGAGTTCGTCTACCGGCAGGGCGATCCCAGTGAGGTGTTCTACGTCATCGCCATCGGCGAGGCCGAGATGCTCCTCGAACGCGGGGAGAAGGGCAACTGCATCGTCGGCCGCATCGGCCCCGGCGGGCATTTCGGCGAGACCGGTCTCCTCACCGACAAGCCGCATTCCCTCGGGGTCCGGGCCCTCTGCGATCTGGTGCTGATCTGCTTCGACAAGCGGATTTTCCGGACCCTGCTGCTCGCCAACAGCCGTATTCATCGTCAGCTGGACGTGGCCCTGGCAGAGCGACTGCGGGTCGCCTTCCTCGATCAGGCCGATACGGTCTGCAGTCTGCGCCCGGCGGCAGACGCAGGCAGCGGCTTCGAGGATGTCATTCTGTTCAAGGAAAAACCGCCAACTCAGCTCCAGTTGCGGCGCATGGAGCAGAGCCGGCCGCAGCAGGAGGCGGTCTGCGAGTCGAAGGCCGCCCGTCGCACCCATATCATCATCAACCGCTTCGCCGCCAACAACGAGCCCTTCATGCTGACCGGCGAGACCGGCACCGGCAAGATCATTATCGCCCGCCAGATCCATCACCAGAGCAGTCGCAGCGACGGACCCTACATCGAGGTCGATATGCGGGAGCACGATCCGATCGACCTCTACAAACAGCTGATCGGCAACGAGCAGAGCACTTTTCCCTTCGCTCAGTCACGTCAAGCCGGCCTGTTCGAACAGACCTGCGGCGGCACCCTGGTGTTCTCCCATGCCGAGCTGATGCCGCTTGACTTCCAGCAGAAGCTGCTCAGGGCCATCGAGAGCAGCACCTTCACCCACACCGACAGCGATCGTCCGATTGCGATGCAGTCGCGGATAGTCTTTCTCTGCAATCAGGAACCGGAAACCCTCGAGGATAATGGCAAAATCATCCCTGGCCTGCTCGATATCTTCAGGAAGCAGCATTTCCGGGTGCCCTCGCTGCGTGAGCACAAACGTGACCTGCCCCGGCTGATCGAACATTACCTGGAGCGGTTCAGCAAAGAATTCGGCAAGAATATCAAGAAAGTATCTCCTGAGACCCTGGGCCTCCTGATGAACTACGACTGGCCCGGCAATCTGACCGAGCTGTCGAGCGTGATCCGGCGGGCGGTGATGCTGGCGAGCAAGGACGAGATCCTTGCCGATCAGATCCTTCTCGGCCTGCCGAAGACCGAGGGCAAATGGGAATTCAATATCCTGCGGATCGACTGGATCCGCAGGTTTATGAAAAGTCCCGTTTTTCCCCGTGTTCCCCAGATCATAGTCGGGGTGATTCTGCTGCTGGCGGTGCTCGTTCTTTTCTTCGGGCCGGAGGAGGCGAACCGGAATCTCGGCATCACCCTTGCCTGGTCGATCGGCTGGCCGCTGATGTTTTTCTCCTTCTTCTTCCTCGCCAGGACCTGGTGCAGTGTCTGCACCCTGGCGATGCCGGGGATGCTGATGCAGAATCTGATCAAGCCGCAGCGCAAGCTGCCCGAGATCGTCAAGCAATATTCCGGCTGGATCATGGCGGTATTCTGCATCCTCGTCCTCTGGGTCGAAGTGGTGTGGAATTCCTACGAGAATCCGGCGCTTACCGGCTGGATCATCCTCGCCATCACCTTCGGGTCGCTCTTGACCAGCATCTTCTTTTCCCGCCGGGCCTGGTGCCGCTATCTCTGCCCATTGGGGGCGGTCAACGCCATCTTTTCAATGCCTTCGATCATCGAGCTGCGCGCCAACCGCCATGTCTGCCTCAATCGCTGCCAGACCCACGCCTGTTTCGCCGGCGGCGAGGAAAATACCGGCTGTCCGATGTTCCGCCACCCCTATCTGGTTGACAACAATCGGGAGTGCATCTTCTGTGCCGCCTGCATCAAGAGCTGCACCAACAGCTCGATCCATCTCAACCTGCGGCTGGCACCGCAGGAATTATGGACACTGCAGACCCCGCGCTGGGCGGACAGCTTCCTGATCATTTCGCTGGGGGCGATCTTCTTTCCCTTTGCCCTGCACGAGGACTATGTCCACCTGATCGAGGCAGTCCGGAAACTGACTGCCAGCTACGGCTTCAATCTGCCGGCTCCCCTGGTCGGCAGCCTGATCTTTTTCTCGGCGATCTTCGTCGTCCAGGCGGTGTACTACCTGATGGTGACGATCGAGGCCAAATCCTTGAAGATCGACAGGAACATTCTGCTGCCGCTGCTCGGTTACGGCTTCATTCCGCTGATCCTCGGCGGCTACATGGCCGCCCATCTCGAGTTTTTCGTCCGCGATGCCTGGCGGCTGGTGCTGATCGTCGAAGAGGCCCTGAAGCTGCCGGTCTCCTATGACGATGTCCGGCTGATCAGCCGGGACTCCACCTCCGTCCTCCAGACCCTCACCGTCATCGGCGGGCTCCTGGCTTCGATGTACGCCACATACAGGATAATCGGCCGGGTGCTGGAGGGAGAGATCCTCGAATCGAGGATGCTCATCCTCCCCTTCGCCTTTCTCATCACCATGACGATCCTGTTCATGATCATGCTGTAGACCGGCGTGGCCGGCCCGGCTCGTCTCTTTCGGCGGTTCAGCCTTGACGGCGCCGCCGGCAGGCCATATCACCACAGGAAGAGCAACCCGCAATGGAGGAACGGTTCGATGGCCGGCGAAGATCTGTACAAAGTGGTGGTCAATTCCATTTCGGCGAATATCGCCATTCTCGATGAACAGGGCATCATTGTCGAAACCAATGACGCCTGGCGGGCATACGCCCGCAGCAACGGCATGCCGGCTTCCTACGACAGCGTCGGTGTCAACTACCTCTCCGTCTGTCAGGTTGCAAGCGCGGAGGAGGACACCGAGGCGGGGCGGGTGGCCGAAGGCATCCGCCGGGTAATGCGGGGGGAGATCAAGAAATTCTTCATGCAGTACCCCTGCCACTCGCCGGAGGAAAGACGCTGGTACGCCGTCCGGGTCGTACCCTACCGCGACGCCCAGGCCCACCGGGTGATCGTCACCCACGAGAACATCACCCCGATCATGGCCGCGCAGGAGGAACTGGAGCGGAAAGAGGCCGAACTGCGGCGCCAGGCCGAGCGCCTCGAGGAAACCAATATCGCCCTCAAGGTGCTGCTGCGTCAGCGGGAGGAGGATCGCCGCCACATCGAGGCGACCGTCCTCGCCAACGTCGAACGCCTGGTCCTTCCCTACGTGGAACGCCTGCTGCAGGTCAATCTCTCGGAAAAGCAGCGGACCCTGGCGGAGATCATCGACAACAACATCAGGGAGATCACCGCCCCGTTCCTGAAGTCGCTGTCCAGCCTGGCGGTCAAGCTGACGCCGCAGGAGATCGAGGTGGCCGGCATGGTGCGCAACGGCCGCTCCAGCAAGGAGATCGCCGACATGCTCAACCTCTCGGTTGCCGGGGTCGACTTCCACCGGAAGAGCCTGCGCCGGAAACTGGGGTTGACCCATTCGGCACAGAACCTGCGCTCGTATCTGCTCTCCCTCGAATGACCACCGGTCGGCGGAGACTGTTCCGCCTGCCATGAACCATACCGTCAAGGAGGAACGCGTGTGACCGACCCAACCTCGAAAATCGTGCTGATCACCGGGGCGACCGGTTATATCGGCCGCCGGCTGACCCATTGGCTGCTCGACGCCGGCGATTGCCAGGTGCGTCTGTTGGTGCGCAACCGCAACAAGGTCCAGGTGGCGATTGCCGGCAGGGTTGACATCCGCGAAGGATCGACCTTCGACACGGCATCGCTTGCCGCCGCGCTGGAAGGGGTTCATTGCGCCTTCTACCTGATCCATTCGATGGGGGAGGGCGAGGATTACAGTCGTCTCGACCGGGAGAGTGCCGAAAACTTCCGCCGCGCCTGTATCGCCGCCGGGGTGCGCCGCATCGTCTACCTGGGCGGTCTCGGCAGAAAGGAGAGCGCCAGCACCCATCTGCTGAGCCGGATCGAAACCGGGGAGGTGCTGTCGGCGGAACCTGACAAGATCCAGACCATCTGGCTGCGGGCCGGGGTGATCATCGGTTCCGGCAGCGCCAGCTTCGAGATCATCCGCAACCTGGCCCAGAAGCTGCCGCTGATGATCACTCCGCGGTGGGTCCGCACCAGGACCCAGCCGATCGCCATCGCCGACGTACTGTCCTACCTGCAGTGTTCTATCGACCTGGAGGCAGCCGGCGATCTGGTTGTCGACATCGGCGGGGAGGCCCTCAGCTTCCAGGACATGATTGTTCAGGCCGGTGCGGCGATGGGGCTGAAGCGCTTCATCCTGCCCGTTCCCGTCCTTTCTCCCAGGCTGTCATCCTACTGGCTGATCCTGTTCACCCCGGTTCCCTACAAGATCGCCTCCGCCCTGGTGGAGGGGCTGAAAAGCGAAACCGTCCTCCAGAAC
>WBUQ01000035.1 GCA_008933635.1 Desulfobulbaceae bacterium
AGCGCTGAGGAGGAACCGCGGCAAAAGGTGATGCCGTCGGCGGCCAGGGTGCTCGCCCAGAACCGGATTCCTGAGGAGCGGGTGAGCGGTACCGGCCCGGGTGACCGGGTGTTGAAGGAAGATGCCCTGCGGGCGGCGGCAGGGCAGCAGCCGAAACCATCGCGGGAAGAACGGCCCAGGCCGACCCCTGCCCCGGCCGCGGAAAAACAAACGGCAGCCGGCGAGCACCGTGTCCCCATGCCCCTCTTGCGCCGGACCATTGCCACCCGGCTGCTCGAAGCCACCCAAAACATGGCGATGGTGACGACCTTTAACGAAGCAGACATGGCGGAGGTCAAGAAACTGCGAGCGGATTTCGGCCATGATTTTTCAAGGGTGCATGAGGTGCGCCTTGGTTTCATGTCCTTTTTCGTCAAGGCGGTCGTTGCCGGGCTCGCTGAGTATCCGCTGGTCAATGCCCGGATCGACGGCGATGATATCGTCTATCACGATTACTGCGATATCGGGGTGGCCATCGGCGGAGGAAAGGGACTGGTGGTGCCGGTTCTACGCAATGCGCAAACGCTCAGTTTTGCCGAGATAGAGAGGAAAATAGCCGATTTCGGCCAAAGGGCGAAAGACAACACCCTCTCTCCCGATGAGCTGCGCGGCGGTACCTTTACCATCAGCAACGGCGGGGTCTATGGTTCGATGCTCTCTACACCCATCGTCAACCCACCGCAGAGCGCCATCCTGGGGTTGCACGCCATCAAGGACCGACCGGTGGCGGTGAACGGCGAAATTATCATCCGGCCGGTGATGTATCTGGCCCTCTCGTATGACCACCGCATCATCGACGGCCGCGAGGCGGTGAGTTTTCTCAAAAGCATAAAGGAGCGCATCGAGCAGCCGCACAAACTTCTCCTGGGGATCTGAGCATGGCTTCGGACAAGAGTGTCAACGAGAAGTACGATCTGCTGGTCATCGGCGCCGGGCCCGGCGGTTATGTCGCAGCCATCCGCGCCGCCCAGTTGGGAAAACGGGTGGCCTGCGTGGAGAGGGGCGCAACGCTTGGCGGCACCTGCCTCAACGTTGGCTGCATCCCGAGCAAGGCGCTGCTTGAGTCGTCTCACAGGTACCACCAGTGCAGGGAGGCAATGGCGGTCCACGGGGTCAGGTTGGAAGGGGTCTCCCTGGATCTCGGGGCCATGATGGCTCGCAAGGAGGGCATTGTCAGGACGCTCACCTCCGGCATCGACTACCTGTTGAAAACGAACGGGATCGAGAGGTTTACCGGCTCCGCCCGCCTTCTGGACAACCGGACGGTCCGGGTGTCCGGGAAGAGTGAGTCGACTCTCAAGGCAAAAGCCGTGCTGATAGCCACCGGCAGCAAGGCCGCCTCCATAGCCGGGGTGGAGATCGATGGGCGAAATATTGTCACCAGCACCGAAGCGCTCGCCTTCAGCGAGGTGCCCGGGCGGCTGGTGGTGGTAGGGGCCGGGGCGATTGGCCTGGAGCTGGGATCGGTATGGCACCGGCTGGGGGCGGAGGTCACGGTGGTGGAGTATATCGACCGGGTGCTGCCCGGCGCCGACGGGGATATTTCCCGGCAGGCTCTGAGGATATTGAAGAAACAGGGGTTGAAGTTCCTCTTAAAAGCCAGGGTGGAAAGCATCGAGCAGAGCGGCGAAGGATGCCGGGTCCATATTGCCGGCCGAAAACCGCTGCCGGCCGATAAGGTTCTCATGGCCACAGGCCGCAGGCCTTCTACCGAAGGTTTGGGATTTGAGGAGCTTGGCGGCAGGACGGATCAGCTCGGCTTCATCGAGGTGGATTCCTCCTGGCAGACCTCCCTTGCCGGGGTGTATGCCATCGGCGATGTCATCGGCGGGGCGATGCTGGCCCACAAGGCCTCCGAAGAGGGCGTGGCCTGTGTGGAAAAGCTCTATACCGGCTACGGGAAGGTCAATTATCAGGCGATACCGGGCATAGTCTATACCCATCCGGAGGTGGCCTGGGTCGGCCGCACCGAGGATGACCTCGCGGCCGCAGGGGTGCCGATAAGAACGGGAACCTTCCCGTTCAAGGCCAACGGCAGGGCGCTGGCCCTTGGTGATGCCGACGGGCTGGTCAAGGTCATCGCCCACCGGGATACCGACAGGCTGCTGGGGGTTCATATCATCGGCCCGCAGGCGGGGGATGTGCTTGCCGAGGCGGCGGCCGCCATGACGTTTGCCGCCAGCAGCGAGGATCTGGCCCGGGTCTGCCACGCCCACCCGACCCTCTCCGAGGCAGTGAAGGAAGCGGCCCTCAATGTCGAGAAGGCCGCCATTCACGGATGAAAGGAAAGCAGGGCGAAGTCATTACACTCGAAGGAGCTGATATGGGCGCAAACCTGACCCGGAGAATCATGGAGTCCCATCTCGTGGAAGGCCAGCTTGTGGCCGGCGAAGAGATAGCCCTTAAAATCGATCATACCCTGCTGCAGGATGCCACCGGCACCATGGCTATGCTGGAATTCGAGGCGCTGGGCCTGGACGGTGTCCGGGTAGATCTCGCCGCCCAGTATGTCGATCACAATCTTCTGCAGACCGATTTCAGAAACGCCGATGATCACCGCTACCTGCAGAGTGCCTGCGCCCGCTACGGCATCCATTTCAGCATGCCGGGCAACGGCATCTCCCATCAGGTGCATCTGGAGAATTTCGGCAGGCCCGGCCTTACCCTCATCGGCGCGGACAGCCATACCCCGGCGGCAGCCGGCCTGTCCCTCCTGGCCTTTGGCGCAGGAGGCCTGGATGTCGCCCTGGCCATGGCGGGTCGCCCCTATTATCTGTCCTGCCCGAAGGTGCTGGGAGTCAAGCTGGTCGGCAGCCTGCCGCCCTGGGTGAGCGCCAAGGACATCATCCTGGAGATGCTGCGCCGCTATGGCGTGAAAGGCTGTGTGGGAATGGTGGTGGAATACTTCGGGCCGGGGGTGGCCTCCCTGACGGTGGAGGACCGGGCCGCCATCGGCAATATGGGCACGGAGCTGGGAGCAACCAGTTCGATCTTCCCCTCCGACGACAACACCCGGAAATACCTGGCCGCCCAGCAGCGGGCGGCGGATTGGCAGCCGCTTCGCGCGGATGACAACGCGCTTTATGATGAATATGACGAAATAGATCTGGCCGCGGTCGAGCCGCTTATCGCCTGCCCTTCGTCGCCGGGCAATGTCGTTCGCGTCAGCGAGGTGGCGGGGCTTCAGGTGGACCAGGTCATCATCGGCTCCAGCGCCAACAGCGGACTGAAAGACCTGCTGCGGGTCTCCGCCATTGTCGAGGGACGCCACAGCAGTCCCCGGACCGATCTGCACATCAACCCCGGCAGCCGCCAGGTGCTGGAGAACGTGGTGGCTGCCGAAGGTTTGATGGGACTGATCAGGGCAGGCGCCAAGATTCATCAGTCCGGCTGCCTTGGCTGTATCGGCATGGGCCAGGCACCCGGCACCGGGCAGGTGAGCCTGCGCACCTTCCCCAGGAACTTCCCCGGCCGTTCCGGCACGAAAGACGATCAGGTCTATCTCTGCTCTCCGGAGACGGCCGCGGCCGCGGCTCTGAAAGGGGTGATCACCGACCCGCGCACCCTGGCGAAAGAGATGGACTATCCTCAGGTCGACGATCCTGAGAAGCGGCTGGTGGACAGGTCTTCCATTGTCTACCCCTCGCGAGAGTTGCGTGCCACCGAGGTCGTACGCGGGCCGAACATCAAGCCCTTTCCCGAGCTGGCTCCGCTGCCTGAGAGTCTGCGCCTGCAGGTGGCCATCAAGGTCGAGGATAATATCTCGACCGATGCCATCATGCCGGCTGGCAACAGGGTGCTGCCGCTCAGATCCAATATCGAGGCTATCAGTCAATATGTCTTTTATCAGATTGCCCCTGATTTTCATGAACGCTGCCGGCAGCTGGGCGATGTGGCAGTCATCGGTGGCGAGAATTACGGTCAAGGCTCCAGCCGGGAGCATGCCGCCCTGGCCCCCCGCTACCTCGGGGTGCGGGCCAAGATCGCAAAGAGCTATGCCCGCATCCACAAGGCGAATCTGTGCAATTTCGGCATTCTGCCGCTGACGCTGAAAAATCCCGCCGATTATGATCGGATACACGAAGCATCGGTGATCGAGTTGCCTGCTGTGAGGACCGCTATCGCCAAGGGGGCAACGGAGATACCCATCCGCGTCGACGGGCGGGAGGTGTTGACGTGCCTTGAGGTTTCCGACCGGCAACGGCAGTGTCTCCTGGCGGGGAGCACCTTGAACCTGGTCCGCGGGGAATTGGGGAAGATGCGGCAGCTCGATTCCTGAAGCGGTGTCAGTGACGGTGCGGAGGCTGGATCTCCCCAGCCCACCCTTTGCCTGGGAAGCCGCGGTTCAGGGTGTGGGTGAGAAGATTGTGCCGCCATTCTCACATGTGCACAAGGTGGTGGTTCTCCTTGTATTCAGGGAAAACGAGAGTGTTTCACAGCTCATGGTTACAAATGGGCGGCAACCGGTGGGGGAGTTCACCTTGCCACCTGCGCCATGCTGCAATCCCGAAGGTTGCCTGTTTCAAGAAACGGATCAACTCTGGATGAAGGCGACGTGGCATGGACACCATTGTCACTGTGGCTGTCCGTTGCGCCGCTTCAATGAGTATTTTTCCCGATCCGAAGCTTGATTTTGCCGTATCCAGTCCATAGAAGTGAAGAAGACCGTAGTGCCGGTAAGGGGGAGATTTCCCGGCAGGATGCCATCACAGACTAATTCGATACGAAAAGGGAGGCCAGAAAAATGAATAATACCCCGAAGAGCCATTGCCCTGGGTTTGAACGATTCAGGGACCTGCAGTCTTTTGTTTGTAAATGCCAGTCCTGCGGTGCGGAAATAGAGATTTTTTCCGATGAATTCGAACGCGAGCGCACCTGTTCGGCCTGCCATCAGAAACTCGACTTTTCCAAATGCACGTACAGCGGCGGCGGGGCGGATCCGTCACCGCGCTGAACAGCCTGCTGTTACGCCCGGGTGAGCGTCTGCGACCGGCCGTTCACCCGGCAAGGGGCGCCAGGCGTCTGTGCCTCGTACCGCAGTCCCACTGGCGTTGTGCACTGCTTTTGATATTGATCTTCTGTTAAGGCCGGCCTGCGGGCTGTCGTTTGACGGGAACCTCAATCAAGGAGTGATAATGAACATTTACGATTTCGCCATGCAGATGGAGAAGGACGGGGAGAACTACTATCGGCAGCTTGCGGCAGCCAGCAAAATTGCCGGTCTGGAAAAGATCTTCGGCATGCTGGCTGACGAGGAGGTCGAGCATTTCCGGGTGCTAAAGCAGATGCAGCAGGAGAACAGCCAGGCGCAGTTGGCGGAAAGCCATATCCTGGCCGATGTAAAGAACATCTTTGTCGATATGAAGGAGAAGCCGGGGGATCTGCATGTCGACACCACGGCGGATACCGAAGCCTTTCGCAAGGCGAGGGATATCGAACAGAAGAGCATAGATTTTTATCTGGAAAAGGCGGAGGAGGCCGAGAATCAAGCGGTGAAAAATCTCTTTATCCGCCTGGCGAGGATGGAGGAAAGGCACCGGAATATCATGCAAAACCTCGTTGATTTCGTGTCGAGACCCGAACCCGGCCACTGGCTGGAAAATGCGGAATGGCATCATCTGGAGGAGTATTGATGCGAGTGGCGGGTTGCACCCTGCGGGGAGGGAAGAGCTTATGATACCGAATCACCTTGCCGAGGCCCTGGAGCAGGCCGCGCAGGTCGGCCAGCTCTTTGTGGCCACGGCTGACGCCCATGGCGTTCCGCATCTGGCCATTGCCGAGGGAATCACCCTGGAAGGGGAGGATACGGTCGGCGTTACCGGCTGGTTCTGTCCCAGGACGGCAGAGAATACCGATGCGAATGCAGGTATCTCCCTGGTTGTCTGGGATGCTCGACAGGATGCCGGGTTTCAGCTGATCGGCGAGGTGACGCAGATGCTTGATATTGCCATGCTGGATGGCTATATGCCGGGGGAGACCGAGGCCGCGGCCCAGGTTGAGCGAAAGCTGGTGGTCAGGGTCCATCACATCCTCACGTTCAGCCATGCGCACCATAGTGACATCGATTTGGGGTGAGGCTCGTGAGTAGCAAAAACATGGGGTCTTCAATTCAAGCTAAGCGGTATTCCTCAACCGGGCGAGGTCGACTCCTCGCCCTCTTTTGGGCAACAGGTTGAATTATATTCCCTCATCAGCTTTTCAATTCTTCCAGTTCCCGATACAGGTCCAGCGATTCCGGGTTTGCCAGAGCATCCCGATTATGAACCGGCTCCCCATGTATGATCTTTCTCACCGCCAGCTCAACTTTCTTCATGCTGATGGTGTAAGGTATGTCCTCGATCCTGATTATTTTTGCCGGAACATGGCGCGGTGAAATATTTTCCCTGATCGAGCGCTGTATATTTCCTTCGAGTTCTTCGGTCAATTCCTCGCCCTCGGCCATTTTGACAAAGAGAATGACCCTTTCGCTGTCACCCCATTGCTGCCCGACTGCCAGGCTGTCGGCAATCTGCGGCAGGGCTTCCATCTGCCTGTAAATCTCGGCCGTTCCGATCCGGACCCCGCCAGGATTGAGGGTGGCATCCGAACGGCCGTAGATTACAACCCCGCCGGTGTCCGTTATCTTGATATAATCCCCATGCGCCCAAACACCGCGATAGACACTGAAGTATGCCTTGCGGTATTTTTCCCCCTCCGGGTCATTCCAGAAACCGACCGGCATGGAGGGAAACGGAGCGGTACAGACCAGTTCACCTTTCCTGCCGATTACCGGCCGCCCATCTTCATCGTATGCCTCTACCTTCATTCCCAGTCCGCGGCATTGAAGCTCCCCGGCAAATACCGGTCCCAGGGGGTTGCCCAGGGCAAAGCACCCGTTCAGGTCGGTGCCACCCGAGATGGATGCAAGCTGGACATCCTGCTTGATATCCCGGTAGACGTAATGAAAACTTTCCTCGGAAAGCGGCGAACCGGTGGAGAGAATGGTTTTCAGCCGGGAGAGATCGTACTCCCTGCCCGGTTTAACGCCTTCCCTCTCCTGAACGGCCAGATAGCGGGCGCTTGTTCCGAAAATGGTTACTTCTTCGTCCTGCGCCAATTGCCATAGCGAGCTTGGGTCAGGATGCATGGCCGATCCGTCGTAAAGCAGCACTTTCGCGCCCAGGGCGAGAGAACTCACCAGCCAGTTCCACATCATCCAGCCGCAGGTGGTGTAATAGAATATGGTGTCCCGCCTGGACACGTCGGTATGGAGCATCAGTTCCTTGAGATGGTTGAGCAGGATGCCGCCGACACTCTGGACCATGCATTTTGGCGGACCGGTCGTTCCCGAAGAATACATGATGTAAACCGGATGCTCGAAAGGGACCTGTTCGAATTCCAGCGGGCGGCCCTTTCCCCTGTCCAGGAAGGCTCCATAATTGACGGCATTCGCCAGGCCGGCCATATCAGGGTCCGGATCCGCATGGGGAATCACGATCAGTCTGCGTATACCGTCGATCTCTCCCGCCACCCGGCGAATCCGGTCAAGCGAATCAAAACGTCGACCTCCAAAGCTGTATCCGTCCGCGGTGAACAGAACCTTCGGCTCGATCTGGCCAAACCGGTCCAGCGCCCCGCGGATGCCGAAATCCGGCGAGCAGGAAGACCAGACGGCGCCGATGCTTGTCGTCGCCAGCATGGCAATGACTGTTTCCGGGATGTTGGGCATGAACCCCGCAACCCTGTCCCCTTTCTTCACCCCCTCCAGTCTGAGTGCCGCCGCAAGGGCCGCTACCCGCCCGTAAAGTTCCTTATATGTAATTGCAGCGGTGCCACGCCCCTCCCCGCTGGAAACGATAGCTGTTTCTTCATCCCGGTAGCGCAGGAGGTTTTCGGCAAAGTTGAGCCTTGAGCCTGCGAACCAGCTGGCGCCGGGCATCTTGTCCAAATCCTCGACAACGGTATCGTAGCCCCGGGAAGCGATGATCCCGGAAAATTCCCACATGGCGGCCCAGAAATCGGGGATATGGGTAATGGACCAATGGTAAAGCTCCTCGTAAACGCCGAAACGCTGATCATATCTTCCATTAACAAAATCGAGGAAGCGTTTCATGGAGGAATTTCCGGCACGTTGCGCCGAGGGAGTCCAGATCGGTTTTTTCATATTGTGCCTCCATGGGTCGTTCAGGCTCTCGTCGTATCCTAACGACATCAGCCTCTACACGACTTATAACACCGGCCATCCCCATTACAAGAATTGATGGCGTTTTATTGCGCCGGGCTACATGTTTCAAAACGCCATTTTCTCGCGTAAAGATTGTAATAAATCAGATATTTGTTGACGTGAAAATGTCAACAACCCGGCGAGTTCCCCGACCAAGATGACCATGTGGTTTTCCTGGCGGCGCGGCGGGAGACATTTCTATTGGTGTTGATGGAGAAACAAGGAGTCGGATTGGGCAATAACCTGATCGCCTCGTTGAACGCTCTTTTTACGACATTCCATTTACGCAGGACTCAACCTTGTTCTCAGCGGGAATTGACCTATACTCTGTAATACCAGCCTGATTCACCGGCATGATCGATAAATGTCTCCTGGAGGTCCGGCAGATGGATGATTCGCTTCATGAAGATCAGATATCGTTTCAAAAATCCGTCAGGGAATTCGCACGGAAGGAACTGAAACCGGGCGTGGCCCAGAGGGACGAAACGGGTGAATTCCCCCGTGAAGCAATAAACACAATGCAAAAGATGGGGCTGATGGGACTGGTTTTTCCCCCCGAATACGGCGGCAGGGGAATGGACTACGTCAGTTATACGGTCGCCGTCGAAGAATTGGCACGTGTCGATGCAGCGGCGGCAATCACCCTCCTGGCCCACATGCTCTGTTCGTATCACATCTTCAGATTCGGCTCCGAAGAACAGAAGAAAAAACATCTCGCGCCCCTGGCGAATGGAGAGAAGCTGGGAGCCTGGGCACTCACGGAACCGGGGGCCGGAAGCGATGCGGCCGCAATCGGGACCGAGGCGTATAACGAGGGGAAAGAGTGGGTGCTGAATGGGAATAAATTTTTCATCACCAACGGTTCTCTGGCAGACACGCTGGTCGTCATGGCATCCACTGAAAAAAGCAGGGGAAGCAAAGGCATTTCCGCATTCATCATGGACGGTAACGCTCCGGGGCTCAGGAAAGGGAAAAATCTCGACAAACTCGGTTTCCGCTCCAGCAATACGGTCGGGCTTTTCCTGGAAAACGCCAGGATTCCCGAAATAAACATCATGGGTGAGCTGAACTCCGGGTTCTCGCAGACCATGGAAGTGCTGGACGCCGGCAGAATCGGACTTGCCGCGATGGCTGTCGGGATCGCGGCGGGATGCCTTGAATCCAGCATCGAATATGCGCGGGAAAGACAGGCATTCGGCAGCCCCATCGCCGATTATCAGGCCATCCAGTGGATGATAGCCGACATGGCGACGGAACTGGAGGCGTCCAGGCTCCTCGTCCGCAGGGCTGCGCGCCTTCACGATCAGCGCAGGAAATTCACCCTGGAGGCGTCCATGGCCAAGCTGTTCGCCTCCGAAATGTGCGTGAGAGCGGCGCTCAAGGCCGTGCAGATCCACGGTGGTCACGGTTATATCAAGACCCATCCCGTAGAACGCTATCTCCGGGAGGCAAAACTGTGTGAAATCGGCGAGGGAACCTCGGAGATACAAAGAA
Source organism: Desulfobulbaceae bacterium (assembly GCA_008933635.1). Lineage (GTDB taxonomy): Bacteria > Desulfobacterota > Desulfobulbia > Desulfobulbales > Desulfocapsaceae > Desulfoprunum. The sequence continues at coordinate 9,737 of WBUQ01000035.1, forward strand.
TGATAATCGCCAGGGAGATGTTGAAAACGTGAAGAGGTTTTCAGGTGTCAGGTGTCAAGTAAACGTCAATCCAAATCTCCTGTGGCGGCGGCATGGACATGGCGTGACCAGTTGTTTTTTCATGTCTCAAGGCTGAGACCTCATTGTGTTCATCCTGTACTTTGTGAAAGGAGGTGGCCATGCGTCCCGTGTACATGATTTCAGGCGGCATCACCAAATTCGCCAAGGCCCACCCGGAAATGGATTTCAGGCTTATGGTGAAAGAAGCCTTTGACTACGCCATGAACGACGTTCCCGGGCTCTCGCGGGAGATGATCGACGGAAGCATCTGTTCCTACTTTTCCGACCACTTCACCCGCCAGTTGAAGGCCGGAGCCATGGTACAAGACTATCTCGGCCTGTGTCCGAAACCGTCGAAAAGAGTGGAGGGCGGCGGAGCGACCGGCGGACTCGGCCTGCAGGCGGCCTGGGAGGCGGTGGCCTCGGGGAGGATGGAGGTATGCGTCGCCTTCGGCTTTGAGACCATGAGCCGGGTCAATACCTGGAAGGGAAACGAATTCATAGCTCAGGCCTCTGACACAAATTTCGATTATCCTGTGGGCGGTTTCTACACCGGATACTACGCAATGATGGTTCGTCGTCACATGCATGAATTCGGCACCACGGTGGAGCAGATGGCCAAGGTTTCCGTGAAGAATCACCGCAACGCAGTGCACAATCCCTACGCCCAGAGTCCGGGGAAATTGACCATCGCGGATGTACGTTCATCGCCCATGGTTGCAACTCCCCTGACCATACTCGACTGCTGCCAGATGTCGGACGGGGCCGCAGTGGCTATACTCGCTTCGGAAGAGATTGCGGGAAAACTGTGCAGGAAACCGGTCAGGATTAGCGGCATCGGGTGTGGCACCGATGCCATGCGTATGGCGGATCGGCCGCACGGCAAGGTCATCCTGCTGCCCCATGAATCGGAAGCTGATTACAAAGACCTCAGATATCCGGGGGTGCACTCGTTCCGCGGCGGAAGAACGGCGGCAAAGCTAGCCTACCGAATGGCCGGGATACTGCACCCGGTCGAGGACCTCGACTTCATCGAACTTCACGACGCCTATACTTCATCGGAGATTCAGACCTATGAAGATCTCGGACTGTGCAGGTACGGCGAGGGCGGCCGTTTCGTCGACAACGGCTCACCATTCATGCCGGGAGTCGACTACGGGCTGGACCTGCCGGAACGTCCGGCAATAAGCATACCGGTCAATCCTTCGGGAGGCCTGCTCGCCTGCGGACATCCGGTGGGTGCCACCGGCCTGATGCAGGCGGCTTTCGCCTTCTGGCAGCTGCAGGGGACAACCGGCAAACATCTGGGAGACGATACGCTGCAGTTGAAAGGGGCAAAAAGAGGGCTGATTCACAGCCATGCCGGGACGGGGACCTATATTACTGTTACGATTCTGGAAAAGGCCTGAAGTAAACGGAGGGAGCATGAGCCAAAATATCAAACTTCCGGAGACGGAGGAGGGAACAATTCTCTTCAATGTCGACCCGATTATAATCAAACAGCATTACGAGATCGATTACCTCCATTCGTACGCTCAGGATTCCCCCTTCTTCGCCGGACTGGCAAAGGGGAAGCTTCTGGGAAGCAGGTGCACCGGCTGCGGCTATACCTATGCAACACCTCGCGGCCACTGCATGGAGTGCGGCGAAAAGACCGACTGGTTCGAGCTTCCCCAGAACGGTCGGGTTCACACCTTCACCACTTGCCATTTCGGAGGCGAAGCCTTTCTGAAGGAAACGCCGTTTACTCTTGTACTGGTTGAGTTCGATGGAGTCGAAACACTCTTCCTGTCGCGCCTGATTGGGGTTGAAGCCGACAATGTGCAGATCGGCATGCCGGTACGCGCAAGATTTCTGCGCAACAGCAAGTTCATGGCTACCGACGTGTATTTCGTGCCGGAGTGAGCTGATAAAACGGTTGCCGGGCTTTCGGTATCTCGTTCATCAAATTCCGAACAAGGCCGCCCGATTGAAAAGCAGCCTGAAAAAATTCAATGGTTACAATATGATGGCCATAACAGGCCATTCCATCTCGTGCCTGTCGCACTGCGATCCGATCGGGTTGAGCCGGGTAATCTCCTGAGGCAGGGCAAGGTCGATTTCCGTACTTTCTTCCATTCTCCGGATAATCTCCCTGGCCCTGATATGCGCGGATTGATCTCTTCGACCTTTCCGCGATCCAGAAGGCCGTATGCCGATTTCTAGGAGAGCTACTGCGCCATGTTTCGGGAAAACCACCACACGATGGCTGCTGCAATTGCGACTGGAACGAGAGCGAAAATGGCACTGGTGACTGCCTGTCTGAGCAGCGTGCGGCGCGCTTTCTCCACGGGCCCGCGGCGGATGACGACGGGGGCGAGGATCTCGGCCCCTGGTTCAGCTCTTACTCCGCCGAGTCTCGAGTCCCATATACCGATCGCGGTAATCTGCTCGCGATCGACTATGACTTTCTCGTAAAGCCTGTAGTCTCCTTCGAGGAAGTCGGAGGGAAGCGGGCCGAAGTCTCCTTTGACGTTGCCATCCCGGTCCGAATGCAGCTGCTTGACGGCTGCGATGCCGAGGTTCGTTGCACCGTAGCCGGTAGGCTCGAGTTGCGTCGCGGCAAAATACGCCGCGGCCCTTTGCCGCACGGCAGGATCGGTCAGCTGTGGCGGTTTTTCATCGATATCGGTGTAGCTGAGCAGTCGGACCTCCCGATATGGGGTTTCTATGTGCGAAGGTGTCAGCGCGTACCCCCAGGCACATAGAACGTCGGTTCTGCTGGATCCCCGGGTGGTGCAGCGCACCTCGTAGGAGTAACACAGGCAGTCAGTGCCGGTGAAGGGAGACTTGAGGAGCGGTCCGTCGGCCACCACCGTTCCGAACGCGACAATCCGCTCGCCATCGCGGGTGGTCGTCATGCGCTTCATGCCGAGACGTGCGCGATCACTGAGCCGCTGGAGAGAATCCTTTATCCCGAAGAGTGCGAAGGTCAGCAGGCCGGAAGCAGCAAAGCCGATGCCGAGCGCGTAGCCGAGTTTCATCGCGAACGGAGCAGAGAACCCCGGCAGAGGTGAGGGAATCGTTGATAGTAGCGCCAATCCGGCGAGGATGCCGACGCCGAGGAAGAATCCGAGATAAACGAGGCACGATCGCTTCATTTTCCCCCCATTCCCGCATGCCTCCCCGCGATATTGACGTGAACGCCAGGGCAGCAAGGACGCGAGTATCTGCCTGCTATGATGCGTTCCCTGGTTGCCGGTCTCAATGCAGGGGACGCGAAATTACATCGTCAGAGCTCTCAGTCCGAGACCATGATCGAGTATTTCGGCTGCCGCCGGGGCCGGAAAGGTCAAATGCTCCTGGAGCGTGGCGGCAGGCGGTCAGCTAGAACGACCGGTTGGGCATGCCATAGTATTGTCACGAAATTCTTGTACAGAGAATATATGACACTACGGCGTAACAGTGTCACCGGGTTTTTGGCATTATTTGCATGGGCCTAGCCATCTGGCCTTCATTGTAAAAGTCGATTTTCTCGTGATTTCGGGCGATTTGATCTGGGTAGTAACAACACCTTCATACGCTGAGTCCAATGAGCCTTGTAAGGAATAATCAGTTGTCGTTGTTGTTTCTTCATCCAGCTTGCATTCAGTATGGATAGTTATCGTATCGCCTGAGCGCTTGACCTCTGGTGTTTTGCATTCAACACCTTCAGCCGCTGCATCTTGTTTGAACAGGTTGTCGGTATTCTGGTCGACGCATTCCTGAACGGCTCCCATGTCAGGCATCCCTTCAATTTGTCCTTTAATTTCCCATAACCCAGGTTTGCGTTTTGGCGTGTCGTCTGAGAAAGCGTTTGTTGCGATTGCAACCAAGAGACAGCAGCCGATTACTGAAAAGCAGGATTTCGTTATCATGCTCATACAATTACTCCGGTGAAAAGGTTTTAAGTCACTCAAAAAGTTTACATTTCCTGGTATAAACATAATCGGGGTCCGTCCCCTGTTTTCCTGTTTTTCCATCCTCTCACGCTGGCCCTGAATCACTCAGGATTGATGGTAAAACCCGTTCGCCTTGAGCCCAGTGATGGACAAGGTCAGGTGTTTGCAAGAAAAGGCCAATAGTCGATGAAAGCTCAAATTGGGCAGATTGCAAGCCTAATTCTGCCAGTGCCAGTTCAAAAGCGACAGAATAAAGTTCTCTGCTCCGTTTGAAGTCAGGATAGCAGGGGATAGCGGTTTCGGCCCTGTCAAAGAAGCCGGTTTCGCATCGTTGTCTATTCAGGGAATGATAGGCTCGGCAGGTAAACGGACGGACTTCATAAATGGTGCACAATGCTGTTTTCTGTTCAAGAAACAGACAAGGAACTGAATTTTCAAGCCACCATGAGTTGGCCGAAACGGCTCGTTGGGCAAGCGACTCGCGCAAAGTGTTGACCCGCTCTTCATACTGATGCCGTTGATCATGTTCTCGCAGATAATCAAGTATGATGAGAGCCTCTGCAACCGATACGCTTACCCTGAGATGGCAGCAATAACCGCACCCCGGGGCGCAGTGAAATTCTTCTTCAGTGAAGGGGGGCAACTGGGTGAGGAAATAGCGATACAGATAGTTCAGGGTGTTATACGTAAGCCCTCTCAATTTGATCGAATCGAAAACGATCCGGGACGCAGACTCGATGTATGGACGAAATCTGTCGAATTGTTTCATTTCCGTCCCCGAAGCCTCCAGCTGTTTCATCGATCTGGTCTTATCGCATTCTCGGGTTGATGACAGGAAAGGCAGGCCATGAATTGTATGAAAGTACCAAGTACAACCCAATTACTTCGGCACCGCTATTCAGAAAAGGAAATTCGACAGATGCTTCTCCCATCCAACATGAACAGTGAACGGCAGTTATCGAAAGTTTTAATTTCCTAATCGGTCAGGTTACAGCCTGGCTGGCTGTATCTTTCCAGACGGCGCGGTGTTCATGCCAACTTCCGGATACGGCCGTTGTTCAACCCTCGAAAATCTCTCTCAGTTTGTTTGCCAGTTCCTTCTTGGTGAATGGTTTCTGGAGAAAGTTGATGCCTTCCTTCAGGATGCCGTGATGCTCTATGACGTTCGCCGTATACCCTGACATGAACAGCACCTTGATATCCGGACAGCACAGTCGAACGGTCTTGGACAATTGACGGCCATTCATCTCCGGCATGACCACATCGGTCATGAGGAGGTCGATTTTTCCCGGGTGTTGACGTGCCATTTCGATCGCCTGGGCCGGTTTTCTCGCAGATATGACGTGGTAGCCGAGTCGCTCGAGCATGACTTCCGACATCCTGAGGATCGACGGTTCGTCCTCAACCAGGAGAATCGTCTCATTCCCTTTGAGATCGGGAGCTGGCGCTGCAGTGCTCGGCGCTGCGGTCACAACCTGATCGACGCACGGAAAATAGAGCTTGAATGATGCCCCCTGCCCCGGTTCACTGTACACATCTATGAAGCCATTGTTCTGCTTCACAATACCGTAAACAGTCGCCAGGCCGAGTCCGGTTCCCTTTCCGACTTCCTTGGTGGTGAAAAATGGTTCGAAAAGCTTGTTCTGCACATCCTTCGACATGCCGTAGCCGGTATCACTGACGATCAGCGCGACATATTCCCCTGGCTGACAGCCCAGATGGTTGTCGCAATACGCTTGATCGAAGGTCTTCATGCTGGTCTCAATGGTGATGCTGCCGACATCGAGGATGGCGTCGCGGGCGTTTACACAGAGATTGACGAGGATCTGGTCGAGCTGGGACGGATCCATTTTCACTGGACCGATGTTTGTTTTTGGCTTCCAGATCAGGTCGATATCTTCACCAATCAATCGCCGCAGCATTTTCAGCATGCTCTCGATTGTCGAGTTCAGATTGAGGTGTTTGGGGGAAATTGCCTGTTGTCGGGAAAAAGCCAGAAGCTGACGGGTAATGTCCGCCGACCTGCTTGCGGCATTCAGGATTTCTTTCAGATCTGAATACAGCGGCTCGTCCGGGCTGATTTTTTCCAGCGCCATTTCGGAGTATCCGACGATGACGCCCAGCATATTGTTGTAGTCGTGGGCAACCCCACCCGCCAGTCGCCCCACGGACTCCATCTTCTGGGCCTGGACAAGCTGCCTGTTAAGGGTCTCCCTTTCCTGCTCGGCCAATTTTCGTTCGGAAATGTCCTGGGCAACGCCACGGATGCCCGTTGTCTTCCCATCTTTGTCAACCATTGCCATGCCATGCACCCACATCCATCCGTTGGGACCATCTTCCTGAACGGTTTCCAACTCGAGCGTATAGGGTATTCCCGTATCTATTGTGTTTTGGAGTGCGGCGGACAATCTCTCCCAGCTTTCCGGGGTGAACAATTTCATATGCTCGCTATACGGGGGCGGAGGTTGCGCCGGGTCAAACCCGCACATTCTGTACAGCTCGTCCGACCAGACGACTGAATGTGTCGCAATGTCTAAACGCCAATTGCCGATGTGTGCAATTCTTTGTGATTCCTTCAGATCTTCTTCGCTGATCTTCAGGGCCTCTTCGACCTTTTTTCGTTCAGTTATGTCGACAATAATTCCGTGCCACAGAATACTCCCGTCAGCCAGCTTCTGCGGCTGTGCCTGGGACCAGCGCCACCGCAATCCCTGCTGCGGCAGGAGTACCCTGAACTCACAGTAAAACGTCTCCAGCGTCCTGGCCGACCGGAGGATATCCTGGGTAACCCTTTCCCGGTCTTCATGATGCAGCCTGCCAAATACCGGTGTGGCGTCCTCTTTCACCTCCTCGGGGGTGACTTCATAGATGTCGAACATTCCCGGACTGGAGTAGGGGAAAGCGGAGCGACCGTCCGGGTACAGCCGGTACTGATAGATGACCCCTGGCACCAGGCTGGCTAAATTGTTCAGCAGCTCGTTGCTTTCACATACCTGTTTTTCAGCAAGCAATTGTTCTGTGATATCCCTTGCAAACAGCGCGATCCGGTCGACTTTCCCGCTCTGGTTCACGACAGGCCACAGGTGCGCCTCCAGATCCATACCATCCCGGTTGTCCCGCACTGTCACCGGCAGGCCCGAACGAGCGACCTGCCGGTACGCTGCTTGCCGATGCTCAGCAATTTCCGGGGGGAACATGGCGAAGATATTGCGGCCCAGGCTTTCCCGGGCGGTGATGCCGAGTCGCCGGGCGGCCGCATCGTTTGTCAGGAGAATGTTTCCTTCCAGGTCAAGGAGTTGGATGCTTTCCTGGGTCGCGTTGAGGATGGCGCTGAGGTTTTGCTCGTTCTCATGTCTGTCGATTTCGGCAATCCGCTGTTCCGTCGTGTCGGCAAGGAATATCAGACTTGCGGCCCTGCCATTCCACGCGATGACCGCGCCCTGCGCCGAGAGCCATCTGACCATTCCATCCTGACGGATGATTCTGAAATGATGCGGCGCATCTGCGGCTTCTCCGCGCAAACGTCTTTCATGGTAATCCATGACGCCCGGTCGGTCCTCCGGGTGGACAAAGTGTATGAACGGCTCGGCCTGCAGACGTTCAGGCGTGAAGCCCCCGATGCTCTCGGTCGCGGCATTGAGAAAAACAATTCGTTGATCCTGGATGATGATGATGCCTTCCCGGGCATTTTCGACGACGAGTCGATATTTCTCTTCGGATTGGCGTAGTTGCTCATCCGCCAGGTGTTTCGCCAGGGTGATGGCCACATACGCCACCAGATGCTCGAGCTGTTCGATACGCTCGCCTGGCAGCTGACCTTTGCGACGGTCGTTGAATTGAAAGAGACCGAAGGTTTTCCCCTGGTATCTTAACGGAATGAGTGCCACAGACTCATACCCCTCTCCATTGCAGCGATTCCGCGTCCGGGACTGACAATCGCTCTCGCTGGTGGTCGTCAGCAGGCCGGAGGTGCTGTTGGTCCAGAAGCTTCCCCTGGGCGTGAAGAATGGCAGGGAGGGATTGAAGCGTTCGCGCAGGATATTGCCGCACATGCATTCAAGGACGGGATTGCCTTGTGGATCGCGGACAGGTTCTCCAAGAGAATCCTGTATGCACAGAGAGCTCTCCGCCATGACAAAGGCTGCCGGGAAACCCTGCGTCGTGTAATAGGGGAAGTCATCGCCCTGGTGCAATCGCACACCTACGGCTTCGCAGCCGGTCAAATCCGCGAAAAACACTACCAGTTGCGACATCAGCTCCCTGATGGTTTTCGCCGTTTGACACATTTGCAATAATTCCCGCTCCGCTTCGCCCCGCACCTCGTTCTGTTTCTGTCTGGAGGCATCGACAGCCTGATTCACCTCTGCCAGACGCCCCTCGGCATCGAGGGACTGATATGCGACAGGGATGTCGGGATACTGGCGATGCAAGGTCTTGCAGCTGCCCTTCAGGCTGGTGCCGGTGATCTCAAGCTCTTCTGCGCGAGTATTGAGAGAGGTGATTTCGTCTTGATTTTTCATGCTTTTTGACCATTTGCCGGCGATGCTGATTTCTTGGAAAAACATTCTCTGCAAGCGGCTGCATTATACCATATCCGGACAGGCGGTCTATACATGCTCTTTGAATGCCGGTTAGGATCATACGGTGCTGCCGGAAGATGAAGGGCGCGATGCCAGGGCGCGGCTGCCAGCTGCGATCAGCAGCGCGACAACAATCAGAATTGCCGCGGCCGTGTACGTGATCCGCATGCCGGTGGCAACGGCTTCGGGTTGCGCCGTTTCGATGCCGCCTGTCGCCGATGCGAGCGCGAATACCGCGCCCATCAGGGATGCACCGGTGATGCGGCCGAGATTGCGCGAGAGGTTGAGCGTCCCGGAAACGACCCCCCGCTGGTCCGGGTGAATATCTTTCATGACGGCGGTGTTGTTGGCCGTCTGGAACAGGGCATAGGCGCCGGTAGTGACGATGATCGGGGCGATGTAGCCAGGGATGCCGAGGCTGGCCGGCAGCATTGACAGGATTGCGCAGCCGGCCGCCATGCCGATGAGCCCGATGCTGGTCATGCGTTGCGGGCCAAAACGGTCCGAGAGATAACCGGCCGGCATCGCTGCAAGGGCGGCGGCCAGCGGGCCGGCCGACAGGACGAGTCCTGCCGTGGCCGGATCGAGGCCGAGTGCGGCGGTGAGATAGAAAGGGCCGACCACCAGCGTGGTGGTCACCACCGTCGCAACGAGCGCACTCATGGCGAGGCCCGCGCTCAGCGCCGGATCGCGGAACATTACCAGCCGGATTAACGGAGATGCCACCCTCGCCTCGGCGATCACGAAAAGACCCGCTCCGGCAGCGGCAGTCAGCAGCAGCGCGACGGTGAGGGGAGCGAAGCTGCCGCGTCCCACTGTCATGGCGAGCGCATATGCGGCGAGTGTCAGGGCAAGCAGCAGCGTGCCCGCCGGGTCGAAACTGTCGCGACCGGCTTTCGGCCCCCGACGGTCAGCGGGCAGGTGGCGAATCGCGAGCAGAAAGGCAAGCATGCCCATCGGCAGGTTGACGAGGAAGATTGCCCGCCAGCCGAATCCTGCGATCAGGATGCCGCCGAGCGATGGGCCGAGGGCGGTGCCGATCGCGGACATCGTTCCGAGCAGCCCCATGGTGCTGCCGATCCTTGCCTTCGGGACTGTCTCGCCGGCAATCGCCATTGGCAGGGCCATCATGATGGCACCCCCGAGGCCCTGCGCGGCCCGGGCGGCAATCAGCAGCCAGAGAGTGGGAGCGAGGCCGCACGCAGCCGAGGCCACCGTGAACAGGGCAATCCCGGCCAGCAGCAGCCGGCGGCGGCCCACCATGTCGCCGAGCCGGCCGACGCCGACAATCAGGGCCGTGATGACGAGCAGAGAGGCGAGAACGACCCACTGGACTTCCTGGAAGGAGGCGGCGAACGCCTGTGTCAGCGTCGGCAGGGCCACATTGGCGATGCTGGTGTCGAGCGATGACAGCAGCATGGATAACGAAAGGCCGGCGAGTGCCCACCGGTCCGAAGAGGTCCGTTCCGCGCTTTCCGTTGCCGCCACGTCAAGTTGTATTGTTGTCGGTTTCATGATGAACTCCGTTCCTGGGAGGACTGCGTTTTCCGGCGCCGTCTTGAACCGGACTGTCTGCAGGAGACGATAGTCCCTCCCTTGACATGGCGGAATACGCACGGCCTGCACTGTATTCGTGCGTTTGACGCCATCGCTCAGGCTGTGGTAGAGTTGATGCATGCCGACACCCGATCTCAACTTGCTTGTCACCCTTGACGTGCTGCTCGCGGAAGGCAGCGTTGTACGCGCAGCCCGACGGTTGCGGCTCAGTCCGTCTGCGATGAGCAGGGCGCTGGCGCGGTTGCGGGAGGCGACAGGGGATCCGCTTCTGGTCCGGGCCGGGCGCAGTCTCGTCCCGACGCCACGCGCCCTCGAAATTCGCGGCCGCGTCGGTCAACTCGTGCAGGACGCAAAAACGGTCTTACGCCCTGCTGAGAAACTCGATCTCAAAGCGCTGGTCCGGACATTCACTCTGCGAACCAGCGAAGGTTTTGTGGAAAATTTCGGGGCGGACCTGCTTGCCCGCATCAGCGGGGAAGCCCCCGGAGTGCGGCTGCGCTTCGTTCAGAAGCCAGACAAGGACAGTGCGCCGCTTCGTGACGGAACCGTCGATCTGGAAACCGGCGTTGTGGAGGGAGCGATGAGTCCGGAAGTGCGCACGCAGGCACTGTTTCGAGATAGATACATTGGCGTGGTGCGGAACGGCCACCCGCTGACCCGGGGTGAGATTACCCCTGCCCGGTATGCAGGCGGCAGGCACATCTGCGTCTCGCGGCGGGGACTCGACAGGGAACCGATCGATGAGGCCCTGGAGGTGTTCGGAGTGAGACGGGACATCGCCGTCACGATCGTCGGCGGCTTCTCGACCGCACTGGCTCTGGCCCGGGCGTCCGACCTGATAGCCAGTGTTCCCGAACGCCACACCGGAAAACTGCGCAGCGGAATGCAGAGCTTCCCGCTTCCCGTCGCCACCCCGGAGTTCACGGTTTCAATGCTCTGGCACCCCAGGCTGGATGCAGATCTGGCGCATCGCTGGCTGCGCGGGTGCGTCCGGGATGCATGCGCTCAGAACTTGCCGGGTTTTTGACACACAGAAAACCCGTCGGTACGCAAGGTCTGTGGCGCTTCCTTCGTCCATCTCTCCACGCACAAATGCCGTCCAACCCAAGGAGGAGTATTTCCTTTGTCCCGCCGGCAAATAGCCCGTTACTCTGATCACCGGGTTAACGGCAGAATTGTTGACTCAGAGTCAGGCTCTATCAAAAGTATTTCAAAAAGTACAAGTGAGGTTTGGTTTCCGCTTTTTTCAAGCTACTTGAATCCCTCCTCCAGTTTGATTTTCGGTGGTCCACAGTTGAGCGGAAAAGTATCCTTCATGGCAATTTCGGCTGCCGTTTCCCGGGCATGTAAGGTTTCATATGCGTTCAGCTGCCAGCCATAGGTGCGTGACCGCATAAGGTTTTCGTCTGAATCCTGTCGATGACGCAGGTCCAAGGCATGACCAAGCTCGTGGGCGGCAGTGCGGGCAGCTGATGATCTGGCTGGATTTGCGGCGTGTGCCAGGACAGGAGCATCGCTCATTTGGATGTGTTCGCCATCGTAGTAGCCGTTGTATCCACCGATATCAGGCGAAAACCACATGTCGAGCCCGTCAGCAAGGGTGGTATCATGATTTACTATCTGGATTTCAAAACAAATACCTGCCTGTGTCTGCCAGATTGTATTTATTTCAGACAGAATCGATACGAATTCCTGTGGAGATCTTCTGCTGTTTGCCACATGGACCCGCAGCTTAATGCGATAGACGGGCAGATGGGCAGGGGCTTGTGAGTTTGCCACCGCTTGCATCGATTTAAGTGAGACATCCGTCAACACTGCATTTTCAGGGGCGGCTTCGGCCTCGGAAAACAAAAGGATGGCCACAAACAGGACGAAAACCGACTGGTAGATCAAATGTTTAAATACATGTAATCCGATTTTGCTATTACGGTTATCGAATGATTCTTGGCACATATAATCCTTACGACTCATGCCAGCAGGTTGATGGCAATGGCAGCGGCAAAGTTTGATCTGTCCGCGGCTAATTTTGTGGCAGAGAGTTCAGTACCTGCTCGAATTCATGGATGTTGTAGGGTTTGGCAATGGCGCCGCGGAAACCGAACTTTTTATAATTGGCCACGATCGGGTCATTCGAATAGCCGCTCGAGACAATCAGGTTGGCCTCTGGGGCCATGGCAAGTATCTGCTCGGCCGCCTCTTTCCCTCCGAAACCGCCTGGAATGGTCAGATCCATGATTACCGCCCGGAAGGACAGACCTGATTCCACGGAGTTCCTGTAGAATTCAACCGCCTCCTCACCGCTGGTGCAGGTGACAACCTCATACCCGAGGTGTCTGAGCATTGCAGTCGCGATCGCCCTGATCATCTCTTCGTCATCCATCACCAATATCGTGCCGGCATGTGTGGTTGTGGAATTCAGTGAGGCAATCTGCGGATGTTCGACATGAGAGATGCCGATTGACGGCAGGTGTATGGTGATAGTCGTCCCTTTGCCGACTTCGGAGTGAACAGTGATGCTACCACCGTGCCTGATGATGATCGAGTGGGTCGACGCTAGTCCAAGCCCGGTGCCGTCAACCTTCGTGGAGAAATACGGATCAAATATTTTCCCCAGATTTTCATCGGGAATGCCGCACCCTTCATCTTTCATTTCGATGCTGATGTAGGGCCCTGCCGGCAGGTCGAATCGGTTCTCTGCCGGCAGGAGGACATTGTCAGCGGAAATCGTCAGCGTCCCGCCTTCCGGCATGGCTTGGGTGGCGTTGAGTATCAGGTTGTTGAGCACCTGACTTATCTGTCCCTCGTCGGCGATCAGGGACTGGAGCAGATCGGGGATGTTGAGCACCGCTTTGACATTTGATCCCCGAAGCATGAGAGAAACGGCTTCTCTCAGAAGATGCCGGACAGAAACCACTTTTTTGTTCGGCTCGCCGCCACGGGCAAATGTCAGGAGCTGTCGGGCGAGTTCGGCTGCCCTTGTCGATGCCTTTTCGGCCTCGGCAAGAGGTTTGCCTGCCTTGTGACCTTGTTCGATAAGGACCTGGGCAAACGAGATATTGGCCATGATACCGGTCAGAATATTATTGAAATCATGGGCGATCCCGCCGGCAAGAATTCCCAGGCTTTCCAGTTTTTCAAGCTTGTGCTGCTCGGCCTCATGTTTTTTCAGCTCGGTGAGATCCTCCAGAGTGGCGATGACTTCGGTGGGTGAGCGACCTGGCAGGACAGGGCTGAACTTGGCGCGCAGAAAAGCGGTTCTGCCGCCGGTAATCGAGGTGTAGAGATCTTCAAAGGTGGCAGTCTCACCGGCCAAGGCCTTCTTTATGGCTTCCCGCATCTTCGGGGAACTCTGGCGGGCCGTATTGATTCCGAGCAGTCTCTCTCTGCTTGAGCCCATCATTTCGACAAACTTGTCATTGAAATCAACAATGGTTCCTTCGGAATCGAAACTGATCAAGGCGAGTGGTGATCTCTCAAAAATAACCCGGTATCTCCGCTCACTATCCCGCAGTGCCTCCTCTGTCTGTTTTCGTTCTGTGATATCAATGGTAAAGCCGGCGAGAAGGTTTCGTTCGCTCTGGCGGATTGGAAATTTGATGGTGGCATAAATACGGCCCAGCAAGTGATCTTCCAGTTCAACCGGAACCCCGCCCTTTACAATAGCCCTGTCTTCAAGGGTCACCTTCTCGGCGTAGTCCGCTGGGAAAATTTCAAACATGTTCTTACCGACGATTTCCGATACGGGTTTCCCGAGCATCTGCCGGTAATTTTCGCTGGCCTGCACTACCAGACTGTCTGTTTTAGTTACCTCCTTTATATAGACATAGACCGGCGAATAGCGCATCAACGAGGAAAAAAGTTCGTTGATATTGTGAATCTCGGCAATGGCTTTCCTTCTGGCAAGGGCATCTCCGATGTGTCTTGCCACGTATCTCAGAATCTCCTTGTCCTTTTCTGTGTAGATGACTTCGCGGTAACTTTGAACCACAACTACTCCTGACAGGTGGTCGATATAAAAGGGAGACCCCATCAATGAATAGGCTTTCGTACCCAGTGGGTTGATATCGTTGTCATGGCAGAACTGGTCGAAGTCGTTCGGGCCCAGGAGAACAGTCTGGCCGCTCTTGAGTAAAAAACCAGACATGGAAGATTTGGCAGCCGGATCAATTTTGAACTCCATTCCCTGGAAATGCGGATCACATTCGTCAAAATAATAGACAAAATGGATGTACTGTTCACCGTTGCGTTCTTTTCTGAGAGCTATGAAAAAATTCCTGGCATTGAGGAAGCGGTTGACGATCTGGTGCATTGACGCAAAAAGATCCTCCTCGCTTGAAACGATATGCGTTTGTTCGCTTATCTCGTAAAGGGCCTGCCGAATCTGCTCTGAAGCCTCCAGCGAGGCCACGGAATTTCTGGCTGTTGACATTTCGTCCATGCGCTGAATCTGTGAGCCGATAAGAGCGGCGATGGTTTCCAGAACTAAAGGCAACGCATCGTAAGGTGATTGTGGAGATCGCCAGCCAGCATAAAGAATGGCCCTTATCTCAGCACCAAGTCGTATCTGGATGAGCAGGTGGCAGAAGTTGCCGGTTGCGCTCAGAATAGGTGAAGTGGATGCGTCATCAGCGTTCACCTGCAATGATCCGGCGGTGTTGAAAAAATCAGTAAGCCATGGATCTTGCCTGGGGATGTGCGCAGGAACGCTGTTCCCATGAAACGAGGCCCCCTCAGTGGCGCGGAATGGAGGCCGGAAAACAGTCAGATCATTGACAGGGAAATAGATCTCAGTTGAAACCAGGTCGAGTGAGTTGAAAACCTGTTCCCGCAGTAAAGTGTCAAGATCTTCAAGGCTTGAGATATCCCTGCAGCCACAGGTGAACCTGGTGATGAGCTGAAGATATTCCTGCAGGCTGAAAAATGGTCCTGTCGTGCTCATTGGGAAATGGGCATAGAGTTTTTCTGCCGTATGCAGAGCCGTGTTAATGAAAAAACTGAAGCAATCTACAACCGAAAATCAACAATCAAGCAGATGGATGATGAGGAGGTGTGGGGATAACTGCTCGCTTTTCCGACCTTTAATAAGGGCTTTTCCAGCGAAGATTTATCCAGTCTAACCCACAGAAATTACCTTATTTTGAAAGTTTTGACAATTATTCTTAGGTAAGGCAAAAGAGCTGGCCCTGGACCATCTTCGCCATGCCCATAGTCTGAAAAGACATGCATTGAACCATCAAGATCTGGCACCAGTGTCCAGGGCTGCAGACAATGATGATACCGGCACATGGATCAAAGATCCCTCGCAGCTGGGCCATCTGCCATCCATACCGAGTGACTGTCAATCCATTTCAGCAGACATGTATTCGTCATGGCAATCCTCGCTTGGAAAGCAGAACTCAAAGCCGACCTTCTTTCTGAGCCAGTAGCGTCCCCCCTCCAGCCTATCCGCATCATGGTGTATACTCAAGTGTGGGCATACCGCCCGTAGACCCCCAACCACAGGAGGTGCACCATGAAAGTAACCCAGGCCGTCGATTTCCATCTGCAGTACCACAGAGCCAGCTCGAATAAATTATACGGTCAAGACATGTGAGTTCGTGCTCCGGCGTTTTACTGAGCGATTTGGTCAACGTGACCTCGCCAGTATCTCCCAAGAGGAGGTGTTGGAGTTTCTCCTCGCAATGACGAAGGACAACCGACAGACCACCAAGCGGAATCGATACTCGGTTCTTGCATCCTTCTACAACTTCAGTATCAACACCGGACTTCCTGCGCTCACCAATCCATGTAACAGTTCAGTCATCAGAAAGATCTCCAAACGCCCACAAGCCATACAGTGGCAGATTGTCGACAAAGAGACTGTCGACGAGATCATCTTCAGGACCAGAAACACTCGGAACCGGCTCATGCTGGAACTGATTGAAAAAGGCTGGCAAGATGGTCAATATCGAACTGCGTCCACACGACCTCCGACGACATGCAGCCACGTATGCGTCAAGAGCTGGCACTCCCATTGAAATTGTCAGCAAAGTCATTCTGCGGCATGCAGACCTTTCCACCACTCAGAGGTATCTCGGGAAGGTAAATGACACGGAAGCGATCAGGTGGATCGAGACACTTCATGGATAATCATGGTGAAACGGGTGGGGACGCATCCTTACCCGTTTGGAGCAACAGCAGGCATCATAAATATCTAAAATTTTATCCGAAAGTACCTTCAAGGTGGCAGTCTTAACCGTACCTCTTGAGGCGACATCAATTTCTCTCAAAAGCGATTTCAAAATTGCTGCCGCGTTGCATGGAACTAGGCGTAGCTGCCATGCCATTATCGTCATGATGCCGGGAATCGATGTTGCGATGGATAACTTCGGTTGAGCGATTTTCACGAGCGCGCACCTTGACAGCGCCGAACCTGAATTGAAGGTCCGTGCACGCCATTCCTGTCGATCCAATCCTCTCGTTATCGAAGAGGTGTTCAGAATCCATCCGTATAATCTTTAAAAGTCTTTTATCCCAAGATCTTATCTGGTCAATTTTCGAATCGATACACGTCTCGCGCTGAAAAACCAAAAGTGTATTTTCAGGAATCAATTTTACGTTGACATGAAATGACAACTGTGTCATTTTGACACAAATGTCATCTTGTTGAATGCGCAATACGAGGGCGGTGCAAGTAGTCTATGTATCGGCGAGCCGTGACTGTTCTTTGCCGGGATGACTGCATTGACTGAGAAAGAGGTAGCAGCTTGGCAAAAGGATGGGGAACCTATGATTTTGCGTCTGAGTATCGCACCTCTGGAAAATACTTATGAAGGATCATAGAACCATTGTCGCAGAAGAACGGCGGCAGAGAATGCGTGCACGCCTTTTGAAAGGGGCTTTCCAGGTGCTCTCCCAGTATGGCTCTGAGGCAAAAGTCATTGACAAGGTCATAAAAACTGCCGGAGTGTCCCGTGGCACTTTTTATAACTACTTCAAAACGAACGAAGAATTGTTCGCCGAGGTCTCCAGGGCGGTCAGTAATGAGATAATTCGGATTGTCGATCCCATCGTTGTCCAACAACGAGATCCTGCCGCGCGCATCGCCTGCGGACTGGTTTTAGTGCTCAGATTGGCAAAACGTGCGCCTATTCTCGCACACTTCGTTGCTCGAGGTGGGCCATTGGCCATGGGTGTGGGAAATGTAGCAACCGAAGTGGTACCGAGGGAAATCAGAGCAGGTAGAGCATCCGGCCACTTCACTATCGCTGACGAAGAACTCGCATTCGATCTGGTTCTCGGTCCGATCATCATGGCTTTTCATAGAATTGCCCAAAGCGAGATATCAGAAGCATACTCGACTCAATTTGCCCAGAACGTCCTGCAAGCACTGGGAGTAGAACCAAGACTCGCCAAAGAGTACGCATCTGTTGACTTTGCCGACATCGAATTGCCCGAGCATTCAATGTTGATATGAATTTTTTTACCAAAGGCGGGTGGGAAGATCGTGGAAGTGCGCGTCCACTTCTTTGACGCTATTGCATAGCTCTCTATCCAAAAAATAAAAAAAGCATTCCCCGTTGCTGGTGAACCACAATGTTGACATCACCCCACGTGCGACATTCAAGAGGAGGTGCCCGACGCCCCCCCATCAACTCAAGCCAGGACATGCCCGTCCCTTGAATACGAAGCAAGGGATCGTTTCCAGGGCCAATCATACAGCCTCAGCTTGAGCAAGAAGTTCTAACCCGAACGAACAGTTCATCAAAACATTTCCGATGAAGATATATTTCTCCTATATATCATTAAGTTACCTGTTGACCGTTGACGAGGTCGATGGACGCCTTGATGAGGAATCCGGTGAGGGGCAGGTTTTCACCCTTCGGGTGGGTCTGGCAGATTCATGAACTCTCCGGGTGAGACTGCAGCAGAAGATATGTACGGGATGATCAACCTCTCAATGCAGGAGTCGCTATGAAGAAACACGACACCACCCCCCTGTCAATTTCGCGGCGTGAATTGCTTCGCCTGGCCGGCACCGGGGTAACCGCACTCGGACTCAGCGCCATTGGCGGGTCAATCATGGCAGCACCGGCAAGTACAGGCGGCGGATATGCTCCAGCGACGGGCTCGCCACCCCGTGGCCCCTATAATATCCTTTTTCTCCTGACCGATCAGGAGCGATTCTTCCGCCCGGGCGAGCTGCCGCAGGACTTCAGCCTGCCGGCCCGTGAACGCCTGAGCAAACAGGGTACCACATTTGTCAACCACCGCATCAACTCCTGCGTGTGCACGCCTTCGCGTTCTGTTCTGTACACTGGACAGCACATCCAGCACACCAGGATGTTCGACAATACCAATTTCCCATGGATCAGCAGCATGTCCACCGAGATCAGGACGCTGGGCGACATGATGCGCGAGGCCGGCTATTACAGTGCCTATAAGGGCAAGTGGCATCTGAACAAAGACTTCGAGACCGTGAACACGCTTGGCACCCCTACCAAAATATTCACCAAGGAGATGGAGGATTACGGTTTTTCCGACTATTTCGGGGTCGGTGACATTATCGCCCACCACCAAGGCGGGTATCTGCACGATGGCGTTATCACGGCGATGGCGGCGAGTTGGCTGCGCGGCAAGGGGCGGGAACTGGCAGCGCAGAACAAGCCATGGTTTCTTGCGGTCAACCTGGTCAACCCCCATGATGTCATGTTCTACAACACCGATGCGCCAGGCACTCCGCACCAGGAACCGATGTCCCTAACCCACGTGGTGCGGGAGCCGGACGATCCGCTTTACGCCCGGCAATGGCAGTTTGCCCTGCCGCCGAATCACCTGCAACCATTGAATGCCCCGGGCAGGCCGCCGGCCCACCGGGATTTTCTGCACTCCCATGACGCCCTGGTGGGCGAAATACCCAATGAAGAACCGCGCTGGCGCCGCCGACACAATTACTATCTGAATTGTCTGCGCGACGTCGATCGCAATATTGCCACGGTGCTTGCAGAGCTTGATGCCGCAGGTTTGACCGAACGAACTGTTGTCATCCTTACCTCGGATCATGGGGACATGGACGGTGCACACCAATTACATGCCAAGGGTGCCGTGGCCTATCGTGAGCAGAATCACGTGCCTCTCATCGTCAGTCATCCTGCCTACCCGGGTGGAAAGCAGTGTCGCGCCGTCACGTCACACCTGGATATCGCGCCGACCCTGGTATCTCTCACCAACGTACAACCTGAGCGGCGTGACCAAATCGTCAAGGGGCTTCCGGGAAAGGATTTTTCAGGAGTGTTGGCGGCACCGGAGGCCGCAGGCCTGACGGCTGTGCGAGACGGCGTACTTTTCAATTACAACATGTTTGCCTACCTGGACGGAGATTTTCTTTACAAGGCAGTTGCGTTCATTAAGAAAGGAGGAAACCCGAAGCAACTGAAAGAGGCAGGCATTGTTCCGGACATGACGAAACGGGGTGCGATGCGGATGGTCTATGATGGCCGCTATGTGTTTTCACGCTATTTTTCGCCAAAGCAGCATAACACACCGAAAACAATAGAGGATATATACAGAACCAATGATGTCGAGTTGTTCGACCTCAATGCCGACCCTCTCGAGATGGAGAATATTGCAGCAAAGGGGAAACAGCATCAGGACCTTGTCCTCGCCATGAACCAGAAGCTCAACAGGCTCATCGAAGCGGAAGTGGGAGAGGATCGCGGTCAGATGTTGCCAGGTGGAGTCGAGGCAGGTTGGGAAGTGACACCCGAGACAATGGCACCGTGATAAAAGGTGGTTCAAGTTTTTTACGCACCATCTGGAAAGGGCATAAATTCGACTCGGCAATATGAAACAATAAAAAAGACTGCTGGGTGAACTTGTTTCCTGAGCCATCCCGGAGCTCATGGAGAGAAACCCAAGGCAATCACTTGCTCCATCATCAGTTTGGAGAAACGGAAGAGCACCCAGCCTGCTTCAAATATGTTGCATCAGGGAAAAAGGGAGGATTCTCCTGTCAGGAATCAGGCTTTCGCGGCTTGGCCCGATTGGTAGGTGTTGCCGATAGTGGATCATCAGGCCAGTAATGTTTTGGATATCTTCCCTTCATATCCTTTTTTACCGCTTCATATGACGAGCGCCAGAAGCCTGGCAGGTCTGAGGTGATCTGGATGGGGCGACTGGCCGGGGAGAGCAGCTGCAAGAGCAGTGGCTGGCGTCCATTGGCGACTGTTGGCGTCTGGTCGAGGCCGAACAATTCTTGCAGTCGAACGGCCAGCACCGGAATATCGCCAGAGTAGTCGATGGGGATTTTCGAGCCGCTGGGAACTATGCAGTGGGTTGGCGCCAATGTATCTATCTGGTGTTGCAGCGGGTAGGGAATGCGTGCCTTGAGGGCACCGTCGAGGTCTATTGCTGCCAGCTCTTTTGCGGATTTTACATTATCCAGAAATGGTGCAAGCCACTCCTCCAGCTCTTCCAGGAGCTGCGCATCACTCATGTCGGGAAAGTTGTCGTCGCTTGCAAGAAACTTCCCGGCAAAACAGACACGCTGCTGCCAGTTGCGCAGCGTTCGGTTCCACGGCAGCAAACTCTGCTCCGATTTCCTGATCTGTTCCAGCAGGATTTTTTGTATGGCTTCCGGATTTGGTTCGGTGAGAGGTTTGCTGGTCAGCAGCAGCTTCTGGTAGTGGGTCTGCATTTCGGCAACGACAATACCGCGATCCCCATCCCAGGCCAGGTGCTCTTGCTCCTGCAGCTGGTCGGCAAACTGATCGATCAGGGTGACGCGATCGTAGCCGAGGGCCAGGTAGATCCGGGCGTTGTTGCGATTGCCGTCTAGGCTGAAGACCGCAAGCCACTCATGACGGGATAGACTGTCATTGGGGTCGAGATACGCGCCTTGGCCACCCGCCAGCAGGTAGTTGACTTCGCTCTGCGGGCGACGGCAACCGATCCGCTCTGGATACCCCCAGGCAAGCAATCTGCCGTAGTCGCAGTCGCGCAGTTTTTCCGGAGTATTCACTCTGCGGGCCAGGTCGCATGCAGTGGTGGCTATCCTCCGGGCAAGGCCCGTATCGATCATGCCGTTGTGGATACGGGGCAGGGATCTTGTCGAACCATTTTTCAGCAAACTCTCCATAATGTCGATGCGCAGCTGAAGGTCGGCCTGGTAGTGGTCGCGGTCAAAGCGGAGAAGGTCTTTTTCGCTTATCACTGCGGCCAGCAGACAGGCATTGAAGCCTGTACCATCTTCCACACCGAGCACCACCATATGCGCGAGGCGCGGATGCAGGGGAAGGTCGGCGAGCTGTTTGCCGTGATCGGTGACCCGCAGTTTGTCGTCAAGCGCGCCAAGCTGTTGCAGCAGCAGCCTGGCAGCCGCAAACCGCTCTTTCGGCGGCGAGTCGAGCCACTGCAATCGGGCCGGGTCGCTGACACCCCAGACCGCCAGCTCAAGGACAAGCCCGGTCAGATCGCAGCCGAGAATTTCCGGCCGGTGCGACAGTATCAGCCCGCCGGTCGCATGCTCGCCCCAGAGCCGGATACAGATGCCCGGCTCCACCCGGCCTGCACGGCCGCTGCGCTGGATGGCAGAGGCCTGGGAGATCGGCATGGTCTGCAATCTGGTCAATCCTGTGGCTGGATCGAAGTAGGGCCTGCGCTGCAATCCGGTGTCGATGACGATGCGGATGCCCTCGATGGTGAGGCTTGTTTCAGCGATGTCGGTCGCCACGACGATTTTTCGTTTGCCCGGAGGGGCAGGCGCGATGGCATGATCCTGCTCACGGGCGCTGAGTGCGCCGAACAGCGGGGTGATCTGCCACTGTTCACCTAAAATGGTTGGCTGCTGCTCAGCCAGCCGCTGGCAGAGCTGGTGGATTTCTCCTGTGCCTGGGACGAAGACGAGAATGGAGCCCTCCTCCTGAGTCGCGGCCTGCAGCGTCTCACGGACGAGCTGGTCAATATTTGGCGCTGGGGTGTGCTCGCCGCGGTACCTGATCTCCACCGGGAACTGACGTCCGCCACAGGTGAGACTGGTGCTGTCTGCAAGCACAGCTGTGAGTTGCTCCGTGGGCAGGGTGGCGGACATTACCAGCAGCCTCAGTCCCGGGTTGAGTGCGCCCTGCAGGTCGAGGCAGAGGGCAAGGGCGAGGTCGCTGTCCAGGTTGCGTTCGTGAAATTCATCGAAGATGATGATGCCGGTTTCAGCCAGCTCCGGGTCGTGCTGGAGCATGCGGACGAGGATGCCCTCGGTGACCACCTCGATGCGGGTCGCTGCCGAAACCCTGGTGTCCATCCGTACCCGGTAGCCGACTCTCTGGCCAACCTCTTCCCCCAGCTGGCGCGCCATATAGCGGGCAGCGGAACGGGCGGCAAGACGCCTGGGTTCAAGCATGATGATTTTTCTGCTCGCCAGCCACGGTTCATCCAGCAGGGCGAGAGGCACACGGGTAGTCTTGCCTGCGCCCGGCGGCGCAGTGAGGATGACCTGATTCCGACGTGCAAGCGTTTCGCGCAGCTCGGCGAGGATCGTCTCTATAGGCAGGGTGGAGTTGTCCATGAAATCTGGTGTTACTGATTACGACAGGATGTCGGGATAGAGCCTGAGCGTGTTGGCCAGCACCGTCTCCCGCACCTCTTCCACCGGGATATCCTTGATGTCGCTCACAGCCTGCAGGCTGTGGACGATATTGGCCGGTTCGTTGCGCTCTTTGGGCACAGGGCCGAGGACCGGGCTGTCGCTTTCCAGCAGCAGGCAGGAGAGCGGCAGTTGCTTGACCAGTTTCTGTTTCTGCCGCGAGTAGATGATGGACGGCGGGACCGAGAAGAAGAATCCGGCCTCCACTGCAGGCATTGCCGCCGACCACTTGCCGTCGAAGGCGTGCAGCTGTATGTTCCGGGCATCATTTTCCAGCAGGAACTCGATAACGTGCCGGCCCGCAGATCGCGAATGGATGTTCAGCGGCAGGTCCAGTTTACGGCCGAGCGCGATAAACCGGCGCAGGACCTCCCGTTGGACTTCGCGTTCTTCATCCTCCTTGGCCAGCCAGTAATCCAGGCCGACCTCGCCGATCGCGTGCAGCTTTGCGCTAGAGTTTCGGATAAAAGCGAACAAGGCCTCTGCTGCATCAAGTCCAGCAAATTCCGGGTATAAGCCCGCAGCAGGTTTGAGGATAGGATATTTTTCGCAAAGGGACAGGACCTTCTCTGCTTCAGCTAGCGTCTCACTGACGCAGATAATGGCGGAGACTCTTGCGTCAGCTGCCCTGACCAAGACCTCCTCGCGGTCAACTGCAAAGCTGTCGATTGCGAGGTGGGCATGGGTATCGATAAGTGTGGCTGTCATGGCTGCTTGCAGGTTTGAGATTACCTGGAGAGGATTTTTTGTGTTTTCTGGTCTCTCCTTAAAGGATAAAACTGCCGGTCGGCTCTGCACACTACCCTTGGAGCGTCTGGCTTCCATGTTGGTTGTGGCAACTTTGCAATATCATCAACCTCCTGCGAAGGAGAAAGATAAGCCCTCCCGCGGTCACCTTCCGCAACAACTGCCATCAGTCGTACGCCCATCCTCCATGCATTGGCTTCGTCGTCAATATAGGAGTAGCGAAAAGGGGTGTTGGACATCAGGCATCGAAAACTTCCTTGTGATAATTTTGTCCCCTTTTTTACAGCTTCAGTATCCTTCGGCTTTCCCACTTTTACCATGAACCGGTAAGTGCTCCCCTCGATCACCGGCTCGACATAGGCCTCCATGCCCGCCTTCGTCGAGAGCATAAAGGTCGAAGCCAGTGGCACCTCGACCTCGGCGAAGGCCAGGTTCGGGCTTTTCACCGCCCGGGCCGCCGCCAGTGGCCGCCGCGCCCACCACAGATGGAGGGTGCTGGTATGGCTGTGACGGATCGATTTCTCCCGGGCACAGGCCTTGTTGATCGCATCGAGGGGCAGGGCCACCTCAATGAGCTTCTTTTTCATTCTGACGATATTCTACACAACACGAGGTGTTGTCTTTGGCGCGCATGGCTTGGGGTATCTGGCGCTGATCCACAGGAACAATAAAGGACTTGGTATGTATACAATACCCTGAAAACGAGTAACCCGCCGGGGTGCGCATGCATGAAGGCGCCTGCAGAGGCGTGGCGGGTGTTGTTCAATCGGATATGCCCCTCTTACCTTCCCATTGGCATACCCCATCGTCATTCCCCGGAATTCCCAGCCTGATTGGCCAATCATGACGACAGTTGCCCGGGGCCTTCGGTGTAACCCTGTCAATCTCCGACTTTAATTTCTTTCATTCCGAGAAGGGTGACCATCGGCTCGAAATCCCGGTCGTCATGCAGCAGTGGCAACTCGTTGTGAATGCAGAACGTCCCGATCATGACATCGATGGTTTTTCTGACCGTAATCCCTTTCTTCCTGAGAAATCTGTAATTGGTCGCACTCTTGAGGGCCAGGGCGTAGCCGCCCATCGCCATGAATGGCATTGCCGACAAGAGGTCCCTGGCCACAGTGAAGTCCTTGTCACGCTGAAAACCCTGAAGCACTTCGGTTAGGATGAGATCGCCCATGATGATGGGAACAGTGCCGACCGAGGAATCGAGCCAATCGGTCTGGGCTGTCTTCCTGCCGTTGAAGTAATCAATCCACACGGATGAGTCGACGACGATCATTTGTCCAACCGCATCTCCTCAAGGTTGCCGTTCCATTTGAGCTTGCCCCGAAATCTCCGGATTTTTTCCTGACCTTTCAGTTGCACCAACAGGCGCAGCCCTTCTTCGATGGCATCCTTCTTGGTCTTTAACCCTGATGCCTTGAGTGCTGATTCCATCAGATCGTCGTCAATCACTACATTCGTTCTCATATCTCGCCTCCGTATGTGTATTATTCTCTTTTAATATACACATCAACAAGAGAATTTGGAAGCCTCATGGTGTCTTAAGCCGGCGTACCGCTGCGCGCGAGCAGCTCAACGAGAAGTCATCGGTTGGCGTGGCATTTGAATACCTGATGAGCGAGGAAGCAACTGTTCCGGCACCGGTGTTGCTTGCCGGCAGCTATACTGAGCCGGGGATGTACTTTATGTCGGTTAATTACAGCTATCACTTCTAGCGAGTTCTGTCCTCTCTGTATCCGGTCAGACCCTTAAGTCTGGCTGGATACGGCTTCTCATAATCGGGTGACACACAGAGAGTCTGACTTCTTTATCGGTGCCAGTGGCAGTGATATCCTCTGCAACATGGGCCATTTTAGGCTGTCAATCTCTGTATTTCACCAGATATAGCTTATCCTTGGCAAGCCACCGGTTGGATTCAGATCCTGCAACTTTATATTCTTCCTGAGTATACGTAACAAATCCTGTTTTTTCTATTTATCTTAAACTGTTATTGCTCTCCCATTTTCGCTGTTTTTCTCCTTTAAAGTCAAGGTAATCCATGAAGGAAGCTGTGCCTGGAAGCGA
>WBUQ01000191.1 GCA_008933635.1 Desulfobulbaceae bacterium
ACCTCGACGTCTCAGGA
This sequence comes from Desulfobulbaceae bacterium, assembly GCA_008933635.1. Classification (GTDB taxonomy): domain Bacteria; phylum Desulfobacterota; class Desulfobulbia; order Desulfobulbales; family Desulfocapsaceae; genus Desulfoprunum. The sequence goes on from WBUQ01000191.1 coordinate 18, forward strand.
GAGACAAGAATTCTTGCCGGGGAAAAGGAACAAAAGATGGCACAGAAAAGGCGCCATGAAAGTCCGGGATCCGGTTCCAAGGCGCCTCCGCAATGTTTCAGCTGCTTGCCAGCAAAAACCGTAAAAGAGATTATTTCCCCTTGATCTTTACGACATTGTCCGCTGCAGGCCCCTTTGGTCCCTGAACGATATCGAAACTGACACGGGCGCCTTCCTCAAGCGACTTGAATCCTTCTGATTTGATCGCGGAATAATGAACGAAAATATCCTTCCCACCATCCTGCTCGATAAAACCAAAACCCTTCGCGTCATTAAACCACTTCACTGTTCCTTCAGCCATCTTCTAACTCCTCTGTACATTGTTCTCAACAAACGGTTTTTGAGAGACCATTACTGTCTCCCTCGTCAATTTTACCTATCTGCAAAATATTTTCAAAGAAAAAGAAAAGATACATCAATATTTTACGACAGAAGAGCCTGTTCGCTGAAATGGCCCAATTCGCCTTCCGCCCGCCTCCAGAACCCGGACAGCTCGAAGCTTGAACTTAACCATTCGTTATCATAGTCTTTCATCACATCAGAAGGGCTTCGGGGCAGTCCGGTTTTATTTTGACATTTCCCGCAGTCGATGGTAAGCCTGCCGTATCGCTCACCTTCCCGGCATCTTTGGCTTCCCATGGACACCTTCTTCTCGACGATAACCTGGCTCGGCTCCCTGTATCTGCTCCTGCCGTCCGCCGTTCTCATCTGTCTGCTGCTGATCAGGTCGGGACGGCCCAGGGATGCGTTCCTGCTGGGCATCAGCCTGGCCTCGACTTCCATCGTCGTCCATATCATCAAGCTGGCGATCCGCCGCCCACGGCCTGCTATTTCCGAACCGGTCGTACCAATGCCCCCCGACTGGTCGTTCCCCAGCGCCCACACCGCCCAGGCCTCCGCCTTTTTCCTGGCGCTCAGCCTGATCGCCGCTCGCCATCTGCCACCGCACTGGCTGCTGCCCATCACCCTCTGCAGCCTGCTGACCGTCACCGGTGTCGGCTATTCCCGATTCTACCTGCGGGTGCACTACACCTCGGACATCCTTGCCGGCGCCGGAATCGCCATCCTGATGGTGCTGCTGGTGCAGGTCCTGCTGCCGCAACTGCCGCCGGACCGGCCAAGGTGAAGAACACCCGCGACCTTTTCATCAACCCTTTCCCCTCTCCAACGCTCATGCGCAATAAATTCCTCGGCACCGGCGAGAAAGGCTACCATCCGATTCGCAAGATCATGGTCTGCGTTTCCGGACTGCGCTACGCCATCCGTTATGACTTCAGCGTCGCGTATAAGATCTATCTGTCGATAGGAGTCCTCCTCGCCTGTTTCCTGTTACGCCAATGGATCGACTTCCTGCTGATCTCCGCGGCGACAGCCCTGGTCCTGATCGCCGAACTGTTCAACAGCGCCATCGAGGCCCTGTGCGATTTCATCGAGACCCATGAAAATCATAAAATCAAGGTTATCAAAGACATATCAGCAGCAGCGGCCGGCATCAGCATACTTCTCTGGTCGATGATCCTGATCGTGGAACTCTCTCGACTCTGGACGGCCTTTCATGCATAACGCGCACAAGGCGCACAAAGTTTGTTTGTCGGGCAACACCTCGATATCGGTCACATTCTGAGCACCCATCCCTTTTCCGCCAGTCTTTCCCTCCGCAACCAATCTGGGGTTGATTTAATACCGAACTTGTGATTACCTGCATGGTCGTAACCAACATGTAAGCCGGCAACCGATGCACCCCACCCGTACCATGTTCTCATCACGGAGGAAAAAATGTTCAAAATCGTGAGACGCCAGGAAATGTCCGGTGGCACAGTGATTCTCAATGAGATTGAAGCACCGCTCATCGCGAAGAAGGCCCGTCCGGGACAGTTCGTCATCCTCAAGGCCAACGAGGACGGGGAGCGTATTCCCCTGACGATGGCCGATACAGATCCGGCAAAGGGAACGATCACCATCATATACATGGTCGTCGGCAAATCGACAGCCCTCTTCCGGGATCTGCAGGTCGGCGACAGCTACCAGGACGTCATCGGTCCGCTGGGCAAGGCAACCCACCTCGAGAAAGTCGGCAAGGTCATCTGCGTCGGCGGCGGTACCGGCGTCGCCGTCCTCCATCCGATCACCCGCGCCCTGAAGGAGATCGGCAACGACGTCACCTGCATCATCGGCGCCCGAACCAAGGATCTGCTGATCCTCGAGGATGAGATGCGCCGCGCCTCACACGACCTGCGGGTCTGTACCGACGACGGTTCCTACGGCCATCACGGCTTTGTCACCCAGGTCATGCAGGAAATCCTGGATGCCGGCGGCGTCAAGCTGGTGGTGGCGATCGGCCCGGTGCCGATGATGAAGGCCGTGAGCAACATCACCAAGAATTACGAGGTGCCGACAATGGTCAGCCTCAACCCGATCATGGTCGACGGTACCGGCATGTGCGGCGGTTGCCGCGTCACCATCGGCGGCGAGACCAAATTCGCCTGTGTCGACGGCCCGGAATTCGATGGCCACAAGGTCGACTACGACGAACTGATCCTGCGGCTCCGGGCCTACCAGGAGGAGGAGCGGGAGAGCCACGATCATTACTGCAGGATCCGCGACGCCAGATAAAGAGGCAGGACACAACCAACCAGCGTATTCCACGACAAGACATCTCGCCGCGGCGAGTCTATCCACGGAGGAAAAAATGGCGGATATTGGTGAGAAGGCTCAGAAAAACCCCCGCGTTCCCATGCCTGAACAGGACCCGAAGGTAAGAGCTAGGAATTTCCTTGAAGTTCCGACAGGCTACACGATGAAAATGGCCCAGGAGGAAGCCTCGAGATGCCTGCAGTGCAAGAAGCCGGGCTGTGTCAGCGGCTGTCCGGTCGGGGTGGATATCCCCGGCTTTATCGATCTCATCGCCCAGGGTGACATGAGTGGAGCTATCCGCAATCTCTGGAGGAAGAACTCCCTGCCTGCGGTCTGCGGCCGGGTCTGCCCCCAGGAGATCCAGTGCGAAGGGCAATGCATCGTCGGCAAGAAAGGACAACCGGTGGCCATCGGCAACCTCGAGCGCTTCTGCGCCGATTACGAGCGTGAGCACGGCACCGGCGAACTGCCCCCCAAACAGCCTGCGACCGGTAAAAAGGTGGCCGTGGTCGGATCCGGTCCTTCCGGACTGACTGTGGCCGGCGACCTGATTGTCAAAGGCCATGATGTCACCATCTTCGAGGCCTTCCACAAACCGGGCGGCGTGCTGGTCTACGGCATCCCTGAATTCCGCCTGCCCAAGTCGATCGTGGCCCAGGAGGTGAACTTCCTGGCCAGACTCGGGGTCAAGGTCGAGTGCAACGCCGTCGTCGGGCGAACCGTCTCCCTCGACGAGCTGTTCGCGGAAGGCTACGAGGCGATCTATGTCGGCGTCGGCGCCGGCCTGCCGAAATTCATGAACCTGCCAGGCGAAAACCTCGTCGGCATCCTCTCGGCCAACGAATACCTGACCCGTGCCAACCTGATGAAGGCTTACCAGTATCCGGATGTCGACACCCCGATACCGCACGGCAAGAACGTCGTCGTCCTCGGTGCCGGCAACGTCGCGATGGACTCGGCACGGACGGCCATGCGGCTCGGGGCGGAGACGGTGAAGATCGTCTATCGCCGCTCACGGGAAGAAATGCCGGCCAGGGCAGCCGAGATCCACCATGCCGAGGAGGAGGGGATCGAGATGTGCCTGCTCACCAACCCGACGCGCTACCTCGGCAACGACAAGGGCAGACTCACCGGCATGGAGTGCCTGCGGATGGAGCTGGGCGAACCCGACAGTTCCGGCAGGCGGCGCCCGATCCCGATAAAGGGCTCGGAATACCAGATCGACTGCGACCTCTGCATCGTCGCCGTCGGCTCCGGCGCCAACCCGCTCCTGACCAGTGAAACTTCGGATATGCAATTGAACAAGTGGGGATATATCATCACCGATCCGCAAACCGGCAAGACGACGAAGAAGGGCGTCTGGGCCGGAGGCGACATCGTTACCGGCGCCGCCACGGTCATTCTGGCCATGGGTGCCGGCCGTCAGGCAGCCGATTCGATCCACAATTATCTGACCCTCGGCTGGTAACGGCAGCTCCCGGGCGACGACTCTCCCGGAAGTCCCGCCAGGGGCTTCCGGGGGAACGCCGCCACAAGCCACCCTTTCCCTCTCTCCACCCACAATGCCTTCGCCTTTTTCGTTCTCTTCCCTGCCGGAGATCCGATTCGGTGCCGGCCGTTTCAACGAGCTGTCGCGCCTGATCATCGGATACGGCCGGCACCCGCTGCTCGTCCTCGGCAGTCAATCCTTCACCCGCTCGGGGCATTGGCGGGACCTTGCCGACAACCTCCTGCGATCAGGCTGCCTGCTCGACCAGGTGAGCATCACCGGTGAACCGTCGCCTGAGACCATCGACGCCATCGCCAGTCAATACGGATCGTCGGCGATTGACGTGGTCGTGGCCATCGGCGGCGGCAGCGTCCTCGATGCCGGCAAGGC
>WBUQ01000192.1 GCA_008933635.1 Desulfobulbaceae bacterium
ATGTAACAGAAGAACGGCCCGCCGATCAGGGCGGTGAGGACGCCGATCGGGATCTCGTGCGGCAAGAGAGCCCGGGTGACGGTGTCGGCGGCCAGCAGCAGCAACGCCCCGGCGAGGAAGGATGCCGGCAGCAGGAAGCGGTTGTCGGCGCCGATGACCAGACGCAGCAGGTGCGGCACGATCAGGCCGATGAAGCCGATGATTCCGGAGACCGCGACACAGCCGGCGGTGATCAGCGTCGCCGCCGCCAGGAGCAGTTTCCTGATCCTGACGCTCTCGACGCCGAGGGAGTCGGCGGTCTTCTCGCCCAGCGCCATGATGTTGAGGTCGCGGGCAAAATAGAAGATCGTCAGCAGGCAGGGCAGCGAGATCGTGAGCACCAGCAGGACCTCCTGCCAGGTCTTGCCGACCAGGCTGCCCATCAGCCAGAAGATGATGATGCCGACCTCTTCGTCGGCCATGTACTTAATGAAGCCGATCCCGGCGGAGAGGATGGCGGCGACGATGACCCCGGCGAGGATCAGGGTGTTTGAGGAGAAGCGGTTGTCGGCGGACGACAGGGCGAAGACGGCGACCAGGGTGGCGATGGCAAAGGCGAAGGCGAAGACCGGGACGGTCCAGATCGTCGGCAGGGCGATGCCGAACAGTGACAGCACGATGGCCAGCGATGCCCCGAAGGCGGCCCCCGACGAGACGCCGAGGGTGTAGGGGTCGGCCAGCGGATTGAGCAAAATGGCCTGGAAGACCGCGCCGGCCACCGCCAGGCCGCCGCCGACCAGGGTCGCGGCGATGATCCGCGGCAGGCGGATATCGGTGATGATGACCGGGAACCTGCTGTCGACGCTGGCGGCCAGGGGCATGCCGGTCGCCTTGGCCACGGCGATCTCGATCACCTGGGCGACCGGGATGTGGATATAGCCGAGGCCGGTGGCGACCGTGACGAGGCCGGTCAGGAGCAGTACCAGCAGCAGGATGGTCAGTTGCCTGGTCATGTCAGCGCAGGGTGATGTTGTGGTCTTTGGCAGTCTGCCGCACGTGGTGGAGGTACAAATCGGCAAATCCGTCGATTTCACCCAGTCCCTGGCTGACCGTCGTGACCTTGTAGCCGTTGGCTTCGAGGATCGACTTCCATGATTCGGGCTCGGCCCCGGCCATGTCGTTGAGCGTGTGGTCGCCGGCCACGGTCATGAAGGGTTTGAGCAGCAGCTGCTTCGAGCCGGAGGCGGCCAGCAGCGGCAGGGTGTCGTCCAGTGACGGATAGCCTTCGACCAGTGCTATGAACGTCTTCACCCGCGGGTACATCCGGTTCATGATCGCGGCGAATTCGAGGTAGGCGCTGCCGGAGGCCATATAGGTGTTGCCGTGGGCCATGTAGAGCAGGGTGCCGCCATGAGCCTCCGCCAGTTTCGCGTCGCCGGCGAGCGCTTTGGCGATCAGGGTGAGATCGTCGGCATAGGGGTGTTCCTCGCCTGCCGTGCCCATTGCCGGACGGCTGAGGGCCAGCTTGTCGAAGGGGTTGAACCTGGCCTTGATCGCTCTGATTCCTGCCAGGGCATCGATGCAGGATGCGAGATCGAGGTACTCCTCTCCGGCGCTGAGATGGCCGGGCTGGACGATGATCGTCCGGTATCCGGCATCCTGCAGGTTGGCGATGGTGGCCAGCGGTCCCTGGACGGTATAGACGTCCGCCGGAACCGCCGGGTTCTCCTTGATGAAGGCGGCATCGCCGCGCCGCTTCTGCCATATCCTGCGGATGATGTCGGAGGTGAAGGCTATTTTCACCGGCGTCTGCGGGTAGGCCCGCTGGATCCGGTCGCGGATGTTCAGGATGCCCGGCAGGGCGTCGGGCACCGTGGTGCCGAAGGCGGCGAGGACGATGGCCTGCCCGGCGGTTCCGGTTTTTTCGCCGGCATGGGCGGGCTGGCAGAGGAGGAGGGAGAGGAGGAAAAGGGCGAAGACGGAGTGGATGATGCTGTGCATAATGAACCTCATCGCTGCCGGTCCGAAAAAAAATCCCGGACCAATCGATTCATTGATCCGGGATTCCCTGGTTATCCGTATCATTGCCATGCCATCATTCCACGAGGCATGACCCCTCAATTCAGGCAGGTCTTCTGACTTCCGGATCATCCCTTCCCCGAGCCTTCCCGTCATCATGACAGTGGCATTCGTTCGGGGGCAGTTCCCGGTCACAGCGGCGGGCCCGTCTTCGAATCACACGAAGTTCCCTTTTCACCCTCGGCCTGCACGCGGCAGACGGTGGGTACCTGAATCGTTTACTCTTTATTCGATACCTTCCCCGCAGGGAGATGTCAAGCAGGAAAAACAGCGGTTAAATACCGGAATGCAGACATTTTTTGCTGGCGCGAGGTGGCATCTTTGTGGTAATTCACGCAAAGTCGGTCTGGGGGGATCCATGTCCGGAGGTACCGGATGGCATCCATGTATCGGGGCAGAACTATGCAGCAGAAGGTATTGCAGGACAGGCAGGCCGCAGGGAAACGGTTCGGCATGACCGGCCGTCGCCACCGCCGTTCGGCAGTCAGCGGGATGATGGCCAATATCGCCGACGGCAAGGTCCTCTACAGCGGAAAGGTGGTCGACGTCTCTGCCGGCGGGTTCCGGCTGCAGAGGAATGCCGACGAATTTGCCGGCAACGGCATGAGTTACACCGTGATCATCTGGATTGACAGGAAACGGTACCGGGTTCTCGCAAAACCGTGCTGGATCCGCAATGATGGCGCAAACCGCAACCAGGAGATCGGCTTCAGGATAATCGATGCCCCCTGGGAGTGGCTGGAAATGGTCCTGTTGTCTCGCGGTGGCGGTGGCAACCGGCCCAACGGTGAATTCACCGCCTGAATCAGAGAAAATAAAAATAGGAATAAAAGAGGGGACAGACCCCGATTATTCTTTCAGGAATAATCGGGGTCTGTCCCCTCTTTTCGTTCAGAATGAATACATCCAGTAGCCGATGGCCACCAGGATCAGGCTGAACACCCGGAAGGCCTGGCTGCAGACGATCAGTTCGGTGGCGACCTTCGGCCGGAAAATCCCGGCATAATAGGGAAACTGGTGCCGGACCGCCCTGAGTGGCGAGGAGAGGATGTTGCCGACCAGCAGGGCGAGGATGATCTCCCGGTGCTCCATCACCCCGTCCTGCAGCAGGGCGCCGGCGGCGGCGACGCCGGCCGTCAGCTCCGATGCCATCTGCAGGGTGATGATCCCTACGGAATGGGGTGTCAGGCCGGGGATGAAGGAGAGGTAGGCGGATGTCGCCTGCTCGAGTTCCCGGAAGAAGCCGACCCGGTTCATGGCGTAGATCACGATATAGATCGGCACCGTCACCAGCAGTATCTTGCGGATCCGTTTCTTGAAGCGGATCCAGCTCTTGCGCATTGCCTCCCGCCAGTCGATCCCCATTCTGCCGCCGTCGCGGCCCGCCGAATCCTCCCTGACCGGTTTCGGCAGCAGCAGCCGGCTGACAACGATGATCGAGAAGGTCCGCAGCAGGGCGGCGAACAGGGTCAGTCCGACATAGATGACTGCCGCCCCCTTGATCATCGGAACGGTGATGAAGAACATCGTCGGCAGGTGAACGAAATAGGTCGGCAGGCTGTTGAAGAGATTGGCCAGCACCAGTTCCGTCTTGCTGAGCTTCTGCTGGTCGTAGGCCTCGGCCAGCAGGGTGTTGGCCGAAACGCCGGAGAAGACTGCCATCGAGAACGAGGCGCCGGAGATGTCGGAGAGGTGGCCGAACCGGACCAGCGGCCGGGCCAGCAGGGCGATCCGGCGGGTCCAGTTCAGCGACTCGATGAGGTTGGCGACCATCAGGCCGACCGAAATCGACGCGATCAGCCGCAGCAGCGGCCAGATCAGCTTGTCCCAGAGCATCATGAGGGTATCGGCGGAGATCGTCATATCGTGGCCTCAGCCTGGCAGCCGGTCCTCAGCTGGTGATTACAGACGGCCGGTAACGAAGCATTGGGCATAGACACCACGCGGGTCGGAGAAGAGCGGGAACTGCCTGACAGCGGATTCGAGCAACCGGCGGAAATCGGCAAGCTGCGGATGGGTGGCTACAGACAGCCGGGTCAGCGCGGCCTGCTCCGCCGCGACTTTTTCCATCACCTGCTCGACGAAGGAGTGCGATCTCTGGATGTAGACCGGATCGTAATCGCCGGCAACCTTGGCCAGCTTGGCGGCGGCGGCAATGGCCTGTTCCAGGTCGCCCAGCCGGTCGACGAGACCGATCTTCTGTGCTGTCCGGCCGTCGAAGACCCTGCCCTCGGCGATGCTGTCCAACTGCTGCCGGTCGATCTTCCGGCCCTTTTCGACGATGCCGAGGAACTGGCGATACCCATGGTCGACGGAGAGCTGGATCGATTGCTTGAGCTGCGGGTTGAGGGGCTGTGTCAGGTCCAGCCCGGCGGCGAGCGGCGTGGTGCCGACGCCGTCGCTGCGGACGCCGATCCCGGCCAGGCTGTTTTCAAAGGTCGGGATGGCACCGAAGATGCCGATCGAGCCGGTGATGGTGGTG
>WBUQ01000036.1 GCA_008933635.1 Desulfobulbaceae bacterium
TGCCATCCATCAGCCTGCCAGTTCGCGACGGCTGAAGGCGGCGATGGCCAGCCGTCGCCTGCCGCCTCGTCCCGCCAGATGGCTTCCAGCTCCTGCCCCGAGAGTCCGAACCAGCGGCTGCGGTTTCAGGAGTATGCAAAACGCTGGGAGGAGCAGGGGGTGCTGGCGATGATGAGCGTCCTGCTGCGGAACGAGCGGGTCCTCACCCATCTTGCCGCAGGTCAGAGGGGCGAGCGCCGGATCGCCAACGTCTTTCATCTGCTGGAGCTGATCCAGGAGCAGGCGGTGGGGGAGAACTTCGGGCCGGCGCGGCTGCTGCAGTGGCTGCAGTCGATGCATGAACAGGCCGGGGAGCGCCGCGAGGAATACGAACTGCGCCTGGAAAGCGACGAGGAGGCGGTGCAGGTGGTGACGATGCACAAAGCCAAGGGTCTCGAATATCCGCTGGTCTTCTGTCCCTTCCTCTGGTACCGCAACATCCGGATCACAAAAGAGAAGAATCTCGTGACCTTCCACGACAGGGAAAACCGGCTGATGGCCGATCTCGGCTCGGCCGATTTCGAGGCCAGACGGGAAGCTGCGGAGAGGGAGGAGCTGTCCGAGGATCTGCGTCTGCTCTATGTCGCCGTGACCAGGGCCCGGCTGCGCTGCTGGGTGGTCTGGGCCGATGTCGCAGCGCATTCACCGGTGGCCGATTCGTTCGACTCGGCCCTCGGGCATCTGCTGTTTCCCGATGGAAAAACGGATGAAGAGTTGCAGTTGGCCCGACTGCGGCAGCTGTCCGACGGCGGGGACGCCTCCTGGCAGCTGATCGATCTCGAAAGCGCAGTTGCCGGCCTCCCTCGGAATCCCTCCGGTGAAGAGCTCGTGTGCCGGCAGCCGTCATCGCGCTCTCTTGCCACTGTCTGGCAGATGTCGAGCTATTCGGCACTGGCGGGGCAGAGCGTTCACGAGGAGGGTAGGGCGGCCGAGGGATGGGAGGATGTGACGGCGGATTCCGGAGCGGAGCCGCAACCGATCGAGGTCCCCGGTCTGCCGGCCGGAGCCCGGTTCGGCAATGTGGTGCATGACATCCTCGAACAGGTCCCGTTTGCCGATCTGGCGGCAGGCAGCGTTCCCGCCGACCGCCTGGAACCCATTGTCCGGCGGCACGGGCTCGCGGTCGATATGGAAAAACTGGCGTGCCTGCTCGGCCACTCGGCCGGCGCCAGGCTCCATCCCGAAGGAGAGGGCGCCCCGGCATTTTCGCTGGCAGAGCTGGCGCCGGACAGACTGATCAAGGAGATGCCTTTCTACATGCATCTCGACCACGCGGCGACGACCGCGGTCAACGGCATCCTGGCCGGCGATCCGGCGGTGCTGCCGCTGTCGTTCAGGGAGATCCAGGGCTACCTGACCGGGTTTGTCGACCTGGTCTGCGAGCACGAGGGCCGGTTCCATATCGTCGACTACAAGACCAACAACCTCGGCGACCACTGCGGGGAGTACCATCCCGACCGGCTGACCCGGGCGATGCGGCAGCACAACTACGGGCTGCAGTACTGGATCTACAGCCTGGTCCTGCACCGGTACCTGCGGGCCTTCCTTCCGGGCTACGCGTTCGAGGACCACTTCGGCGGCATCATGTACCTCTTCGTCAGGGGCATGAGCCTGTCAAGGCCAGGCGCCGGCGTGTATCACGCCCGGCCGGACGCCTCCCGTCTGCTGGCCCTGGACGCCCTGTTCGGAGGGGAATGATGAACGAAAACCTTTTCAATCACGATCTTCTCGATCGCCATCTTGCCGCCTTTCTCGCCGACCGCTCGGGTCTCGCCGAGCCCGGGCGCGGCCATTTCCGCACACTTGTCGCCGATCTCTCGGCGGCGATGGCCGGGGGGCATGTCTGCCTGCCGGTGACTGCGGCGGAAGCGGCGATGCTGGACGGGTCGCCAATGGCAGGGGATGGCAGCCGGCCGACTCCCCTCGTCGTTGCTGGCGGCCGCCTCTATCTCCACCGCTATTACCGTTATGAGCGGAGGCTGGCCGATCAGCTGCTGCGGCTGGCCGGGGAGCGGCATCACGCCGACGCCCTGGAGGGGCTGCTCGATAGCGGTTTTCCTGCCGCCGGGGCGGCGGACCGGCAGCGGCAGGCGGCCCGGCTGGCCCTGACCCGGTCGCTGGTCCTGGTCACCGGCGGGCCCGGCACCGGCAAGACCTACACCGTCGCCAGGGTTCTCGCGTTGCTGCTGCGGCTGCACGGACCCGGGCTGCGGCTGGCCCTGGCCGCGCCGACCGGCAAGGCGGCGATGCGCCTGAGCGAATCGATCGCCGCCGGGACGAGCGGGCTTGACTTCGCACCGGAACTGCTGGCCGCGGTGCCGGCAAAGGCATCGACCCTGCATCGCCTGCTCGGGGTGCGGCCGGATTCGTCGCAATTCCGCCATGATGCCGGCAACCCGCTGCCGGCCGATGTCGTGGTGGTCGACGAGGCATCGATGATCGACCTGGCGCTGATGGCCAGGCTGGTGGACGCCCTGGGCCCGGGGGGGCGGCTGATCCTGCTCGGCGACCGCGACCAGCTGGCCTCGGTCGAGTCGGGAGCGGTCCTGGCCGACTGCTGCCAGGCGCTGACGGATAATACCGTCGAGCTCGACCGCAGCTTCCGCTTCGACGAGGGGATCGGGATGTTCGCCACCCTGGTCAACGGCCGGGATGCCGATGGCGCCTGGGACATGCTGGAGGCGGCGAGGCCGGGGAATGTATCGCTGCTGCAGGATGATTTCCCGGTTTATGCCGTTGCCAGATACCGGGAGTATATGGAAGCTGCGGTGCGGGTGGAGAGCGATGAAGGGATCCGCGAACTGTTCACCCTGCTCGGCCGATTCCGGGTTCTCTGCGCCGTGCGGCAGGGCGCTCAGGGAACGATGGCGGTCAACGCGGCCATCGAGCATGGGCTGCGCCAGGCAGGCATCGCCGTCGGCTCGGGGGAGGCGTGGTATCCGGGCCGGCCGGTGATGGTCACCAGCAACGATTACAACCTGGAGCTGTTCAACGGCGATGTCGGGATCTGCCTGCCGGACCGCTCGGCGGGCGGTCGCGGCATGGTCTGGTTCGAGCGCCCGGACGGCAGCCTGCGGTCCCTGCTGCCGGGAAGGCTGCCGCAGTGCGAGACGGTCTACGCGATGACGGTGCACAAGAGCCAGGGCTCCGAATTCGATGAGGTCCTGGTGGTCCTGCCGGAGCACGACAGCCAGGTATTGAGCCGGGAACTGGTCTATACCGCCGTCACCCGGGCCAGGAAGGCGGTACGGGTCGCAGGCCGGCGGGAGATCATGGCGGCGGCCATCGGCCGCACGCTGAGCCGTAACAGCGGCCTGTCGGCGATGCTGGCAGGAGGAACCGGTGGCGGGGCGGTCTAGGACATCCTGTCGCCCATCTTTTCCTTGAACTTCTCGTTGACCCGGTAGACGAAGGCCAGGACCTCGGCCACGGTCTGGTACAGCTCGACCGGGATTTCATTGCCGATCGGGATTTTCGACAGGACCTCGACCAGGTTGGGGTCTTCCTGGATATGGACCCCGGCAGCCCGCGCCGTCTCGACGATCTTGGCGGCGATGGTCCCCTTGCCGGAGGCGACGACCTTCGGCGCTGCCCCCTTGGCCTCGTCGTAGAGGATGGCGACCGCCTTTTCAATCGGTTTGCCGTTTTCCATCATTTCATACCGTAGTGTCGAGTACCGACTGCCCCGGCGGGACGATCAGCCGCATCAGCTCCCCGACCGGATCGCCTGCGTCGCCGGCAAAGGTCAGGCTGAGCAGCGGCACCTCCGAGATCGTCTGTTTCAGGTCGTCGCTGAACCGGGAGATGAAATCGCTCGTTTCCGGCGATTCGGTGTGGAACCTGATATAGAGCCCCTCCCTGGTGTGGAAGAACTCGACCCGCAGATGGCCGATGTCGCTCATGGTCAGGTGCAGGGAGAAGCGGATCTCGTCGCTGTCATACTCGCGCGGCTGATTATCCCGGCCCTGGTTGTCGACCAGCAGGAACCCCTGCTCGACAAAGGGGAGCGGCAGGGGAAAGAGAAACTGCCGGTCGCCGTCCAGATGGACCTGGGCCAGCTGGAACAGTTCGAGGGTGGAGAGGATCCTGTTGGTGTGTTCGGCGATGGTATCGGCCCCCCTGAAGCCCGCGCTCATTTCGAGCAGGGCCGCCTTCAGGGTGTTCCGTGCGCCGTCCCTGTCGCCGGCGGCGAGCAGGCGCTCCAGCGACAGGCCCAGCCGGTCGATCAGCTGCTTGAGGATGGCGCCGCTGCCGTCGCCCGCCAGCGGCTGCTGCTGTAGCGAAGCGAAGTCCGAGAGGACATTGCGGGTCGCCGGGGTGAGGCTGTCCATGGCCTGCGGCCCTTTCTGCAGCAGCGACTGGAAGAGGGTCGCGATGTCGATGGTCTTGCCGAGCAGGGTGATCGACTTGCCGAAGAACGGGCTGAGGTGTTCGGCGACGATCTTCAGTTCTATCTGCGGGGTCGTGGCAGTGACCTGCAGCTGCAGGGTCTGGCCGGGGGCCAGCGGCGCCCGCGATTCGGCCAGCAGGCGATTGCCGCCGATATCGATGATGAAACGGTTGTCCGGCCGTGCCTCCAGGATCAGGGCCTTGAGGAACTGACCCGGCTGTGCCGGCAGCTGCTCATGGGACCTCTCTCCCGGTCGCGGCAGGGGGGAACCGACCGGCGGGATTCCTGTAAGCGGGTTGATGGGCTGCATACAATCTCTTCGTCAGGCCGCGCGGCATTCTTTAGGCCATCTTCGGCCCGGTGTGCCGGACCACCGGCTGGACCAGCGGAAGAGGGGGATGAAAGCGGGGTTTCCCGTCTCAGCGCGACGGGTGGACCGATTCCATCAGCTGCCGGCGCTGTTCAGCCAGGCAGTTGGAAATGATCATGTCCCGCATCTTCGGTTCGATCCGGTCGAAATGGAGGGCGATATGCCATCGTCCCTTGCGGACCCGGCGGGCGTAGACGGCGTGGCCGCTGCAGGTGACCGTAACCGGTGGCGAGGGGAGATCGAAGGTGATCGTCAGCCGGTGCCGGTTCCTGCACTCCTCATCGAAGAGGCCCAGGACGCCGGATCCGGAAAGATCGAGGGTCTCGCCGGTCATGGTCCAGTGGAGGTCAGATTCGTTGTCTGTTTGCGGGTTAAATCCGATGGTGATCGGCGTGCTGATGTTGACGCGGAAAAATTCGCGCAGGGTGGTCGGATCGATGGTGTCGGTCGCGAACAGTTCCATGTTGCGGCCGCCGATGATTCCTTCAATGCTGGCATTGAGGGAGAGGGGTTCGGTCACCTCGTCGTCGCTGCGGATGGACACAAGGCAGGATTGGGAGGTGTTGATTTTCTCCGGCAGCTTGTTCGGGGGAAAGACGAGGAAGAAACGCGGCGCGACACCTTCCTTGTAAATGCAGTCAATGTGCACTTTCTCGCCGGCTTCCGTGTGCAGGCTGACCCTGGCAGGCTGGCTGTCGGCGATGGACTTGACAAGACGGATGACGGATGCGTTGGACACGGTCGACTGAGTGGATATGCTGGGTTATTGGATTTCCTGGTCCCTGACCTGTACCCGCAGCCGCAACAGCTTCCGCTGCAGGACGAGACAACAGCCGATGATCTTGTCCCGGTCTTCGTTGCTGATATCGACGAAGTGATACGCCACTTCGTAATATCTGTCACCGATTTTCTGGGACCGCACCGGCCGGGCGAGGGCGGAGATGACTTCCATATCGCTGGTCGGCAGGGTGATTTCGAGCCTGATCTGGCTGTCCATCGGCGGCTCCTGCGGGAAGGCGACGAGGATGCCGTTGCCGCTGATGTCGATGGTCCTGCCGGCCAGGGACCAGGAGGAATCCAGGTCGTTGACTATCTCCGGGCGAAAGGACCGGCCGATGACGGCGGCATTGGCGTCGACCCGGAAGAACTCCCGCATCTGGGCGTGACTCATCGATTTGACCGTCACCATCTCCAAGACCTGCTCTCCCTTGATGGCCTTGATCTTCGCTTCGATGGAGAGGTTCGGACCGCCGAGGTCGATGCTGATGATTGCCGTCCCGCCGGGGTCGATGGCATCGACCGGCAGCATCCCGGCACTGAACAGCAGGTCGAACGCCGGCGGGGATGTCTTCCGGTATACGCAGTGCACCCGGTACCGTTCCTCCGAGGTGATCAGGGGCAGAAAGGCGCGGACCGGCCTACTGTCGGGGATGGTATCGAGAATGTCGCGTCCCTGGGTCATGGCAGCCTGTTCTGTAAAGGGGGGACCGTGGAGTCGGAGCCTGCATCCTCCATCGCGAAGAGGAAACTTCCATTGTTCCGCATACTAGCATCTACGAATTGTAGTATCAACAGTTCATGGGTATCAAGAAAATAATCTTTTCCTCCGGTCTGCCGTGCCCGGACTCCGTAACGCATGGCCGACATGATTTGACTATCGCCGGCGGTTGCCCTACACTGTTGCAGACCGAAACCCCCGGTACCTGAAGGCAGCGGCCGTCCCGCCGCGCCGGCAGGCATCCGCCGATCAGCTGCCCCAAAAAGGACACGATGACTGAAAAACCCTCGTACGCCGAACTGGAACGACGCCTGCGGATCCTCGAGGAGGATGCGGCGCGCAGCAGAAGGTTCGAACGCATCAATCACGCCCTTTTCCGGATCGCCAGTTCCATCAGCCTGGCGTCGAGCCTGGATGAGGTCTTCGCCTCGATTCACCGGTCACTGTCGACCGTCATCGATACCACCAACTTTTTTATCGCCCTGTATGACGAACACAGCGAGACTATCACCTTCCCCTACATTGTCGATGTGCTGGATCCGGGTTGTCCGCCGATCAGGGGGGTGCCGGTTGAGGAATCGCTGACGGCGCGGGTGATCGCATCGGGCCGGCCGCTGCTCATCTCCCGGGACGAAATCCTGGAAATGCGTATCCGCACCGCCAGCCTGATTGTCCGCGGCAGTGTGCCCCAGATCTGGCTCGGGGTGCCGCTGATCGCCCATGACCGGCTGATCGGGGTCATGGTCGTGCAGAGCTACGAGCATGCCGGGGTGTACGATCAGACGGATATGGAGGTGATGTCCGCCGTTGCCGCCCAGGTGGCGATCGCCATCGAGCAGAAGCGGATGGAGCGGGAACTGCAGGACAGCGTGCAGCGGTTCCGCAACATCATCGGGGAAATCTCCGAATTCGCCATCCAGGGGTATGATGAGGGGCGACTGGTCACCTTCTGGAACCGGGCGAGCGAGAAACTGTACGGGTACACCGAGGCGGAAGTCCTCGGGCGCCGGCTCGAGGAGCTCATCATCCCCGAGGCGATGCGGCAGGATTTTGTGTCCCGGCATCGCCACTGGCTGGTCACCGGCGAGCCGATCCCTTCAGGGGAAATCACCCTCATCGACAAGGACGGCCGGGATGTCCCGGTCTTCGCGTCGCAGGTCCTCCTCGAGACGGGCGGCCGTCGGGAGATGTTCTGCATGGACGTCGATCTGCGGCCGGTCAAGCGGGTCGAGGAATCACTGCGGGCCGCCAATGCCAAGTTCGTCGCAGCGATGGATTCCCTCGATGCGGTGGTGTACGTCACCGACATGCAGACCTACGAACTGCTGTTCATGAACAGTCAGGCCCGCGAGACATCCGGGGCGAAGGTCGGTGATATCTGCTGGTCGGCCCTGCAGCACAACCAGGGCGGCCCCTGCTCATTCTGCACCAACAGCCTGCTGGTCGACAGCGAGGGCCGGGCCAGGCCGCCGCATGTCTGGGAATTTTTCAACGCCAAAACCGACAGGTGGTATCAGTGCCGTGATCAGGCCATCCGCTGGCCCGACGGCAGGCTGGTGCGGCTGGAAATCGCCACCGACATTACCGGCAGGAAGATGATGGAGGAGGACCTGCGCGAGAGCGAGGCGCGGTTCCGGGCCCTGCACGACGCCTCTTTCGGCGGCATAATGATCCACGATGAGGGCCGGATCATCGACTGCAACCAGGTCATGGCCGAACTGACCGGATACAGCCGGGAAGAGCTGATCGGCATGGACTGTCTCCAGTTCATTTCCCCCGGCTGGCGGGAGGCTGCACGGGAAAAGAGCCACGTCGATTCCGGCCCGGCCTATTTCGTCGAGGGGTTGCGCCGGGACGGCTCGACGTATGATCTGACGATCCTCGCCAAGACCATTCCCTATCGCGGTCGGAACGCCAGGGTTGCCGAGTGGCGCGATGTGACGCAGCTGCGGCAGGCCCAGAGGGCTGTCGAGGAGAGCGAGAGGCGTTACAGGATCACCTTCGAGAACTCGCCGCTGGGGATGGTCTATATCGGCAGGGACGGCCATGTCGTCGACTGCAACACCAGATACCAGGAGCAGATCAGGACCCCGCGCGACAGGATCATCGGTTTCGACACCGTCAACCACCCGGATCCGATCATGGGGGCGGCCGTCCGCAAGGCCGTGGCCGGCTGCCAGTCGGACTACGAGGATCTCTATACCATTGTCCTCACCGGCCAGAAAATCTGGATGCGGGTCATCTTCAACCCGGTGACGCCGGGCCAGGGGCCGTCCGATGTCATTGCCACCATCGAGGATATCACCGAGCGCAAGCAGGTGGAACAGGCGCTGCGTGAGTCGGCCCGGCGTTTCCGGACCTTTTTCAGCGCCATCAACGACGCCGTGTTTGTCCACCCTTGCCGGGAAGAAGGTTTCGCCCCGTTCATCGAGGTCAACGAGGTCGCCTGCCGCCGATACGGCTACACCCGTGAGGAACTGCTGCGGCTGACGGTGGCCGATGTCAACGCGGTCGATCAGAAGACCGTCAGCAGCCTCGCGGTCAACCGGAGGAACCTGCAGGCACAGGGCAACCTGGTCTTCGAGTCTTTGCACCGGAAAAAGTCGGGAGAGGAATTCCCGGTCGAGATCAACACCAGCATCGTCGAGCAGGATGGCCAGCCGGTCATCCTCGCCGTCGTCCGCGATATCACCGAACGCAAGAACGCCCAGCGGGAAAAGGAAAAACTGGAGGCCCAGCTCCTGCAGGCGCAGAAGATGGAGTCGATAGGCCGGCTGGCCGGTGGCATAGCGCACGACTTCAACAACATGCTCGGCGTGATTCTCGGCCGGGTGGAGATGGTCCTCGAGGATCTCGGCGAGAAATCGCCGGTCAATGCCGATCTGGTGGAGATTTACCACGCGGCGCAGCGGTCGGCCGACCTGACCGGGCAGCTGCTGGCCTTCGCCCGCAAGCAGACCGCCTCGCCGAGGGTCATCGACCTGCAGGACAAGGTCGCTGAAATGCTGACCATGCTCAAGCGGATGATCGGCGAAAACGTCGAGCTCGTCTGGCTGCCCTCCGAGACGCCGTGGCAGGTGCGGATCGACCCCGGCCAGGTGGATCAGATCCTGACCAATCTCTGCGTCAATGCCAGGGATGCGATTTCCGGGCATGGAACGATCACCATCGCCGTCGAGAACATCAGCATCGGCGCGGACAACAAACGCCGGGCCGAGGACAGGACGCCGGGTGACTATGTCGTACTGACCGTCAGCGATACCGGCTGCGGGATAGAACAGGAGATGCTGGGCAGCCTGTTCGAGCCGTTCTTCACCACCAAGGAGGTCGGCAAGGGCACCGGACTGGGCCTGGCAATGGTCTATGGCGTGGTCGAGCAGAACCGCGGGTTCGTCGAGGTGGCGAGTGTTCCCGGAGAAGGCTCCAGTTTCCGGGTGTATTTCCCCCGCTATGACGAGAACGAAGCGGTGGACGGCGTGCAGAACCAGCCTGCTGCCGGGAAATCCGGCTCGGGGAGGACTGTGCTGCTGGTGGAGGACGAGGCCGTCATGCTGTCGCTGGCACGGACCATGCTCGAGCGGCTAGGCTGCCATGTCCTGCCGGCGGCCACGCCGGCGGAGGCGCTGCGCCTGGCAGCCCGGCACGCGGGTACGATCGATGTGCTGATGACGGATGTGATCATGCCGGAGATGAACGGCACGCGGCTGGCCGAATCCATCCTCCAGTGCTGCCCCGGGATCCGGCACCTGTTCATGTCGGGCTACGACGAAGATGTCATTACCCGGAATGGATTGCTCGTCGACGGGATGCACTTCCTCCGCAAACCTTTCAACCGGATGAAGCTGTCAGCGAAACTGCAGGAAATTTTTCCGGAAGGCCAGTCCCTGTCCCCATCCCAGATGACCGATCCCCAGGCCGGGGATGGGGATGACGCCTGAGCATCCGGGTAATGAACTGCCGGGGTGTGGCCCGGCCGAGACGGCAGCGGGCCCCTTGATCCTGTGCATGGCATGCGCGGTATGGTGGCGGTCAGGCAACTCCTAACCGAGGGCTGTGCCTCAGCCCTTGCCGCTGCAGCTGATGGTGTCCTGCAGCTTTTCGACATTGGCGCCGAAGGGGGCCGAGGCGATCCCGCCTGCGTCGCTGGTGATCAGGGTTGCGGCCAGTTCGGCGGCATCGGTGATGATCTCCCGGCAGTGCAGGGCATGTTCGCGACAGAGCCACTGGTCCTGCCACGGGCCGGTGAGATCCCGGCAGAGGGTATGCCCGTATTTCTCCTTCAGCCTGTTGGGTATCTGGTTGAAGATCCGGTACAGCCCAGGCCTGCCGTACAGCTGCCTGGATGCTTCCTGCGCTGCCGCCTTGCGGTCCTCGTTCTGCGGCAGCTGATGGCGGCCATGGACGGTGCCGACGGCGAGCACGGCCCCGGTGATAGCCCCGCAGGTATCGCCGAACAGGCCGACCCCGCCGCCGAACCCGGTCGCCAGCTTCAGCGACTCCCGCGGCAGGCCGGTGTCGACGGTCTCAAGGACCGCCTCGAGGATGCATTCGGCACAGTTGAACCCCCTGGAAAAATTCTTCCTTGCCCGCTCGCGGATGGCGGCGATCGTTTCGTCGTTGCTCATGCATGTCTCCTTGCTGGATGGGTGGTTCTGTCAAGGTTGCGCAGTCCTGAGTCTAGCGCGTCCGCGGCGCTTCGCCAACAGATTCCTGATCTGTGGGGGCGGTTCGGCCGCATAGGCCTGCCGGCGGCGTGCAGCTGGACCTCCTCCGGCAACCTGGAGCTGGAAATTCCCACCATCTCGGGATAGACTGACAGGAGCGGACGGAGCGGAACCATACAACCAATTGTCAACCGGAGCCAGATGACCATGAACGCATCAATCCTGCAACACGTGCCGGACAGGCCCGACCCGTCAGGTTCGTATCTCCTGTATCTGCACGGACTAATCGTCGAAGAGGCGGGAATACGCCCGAAGAGCGAAGAGCACGGCTACTATGAATACCAGCTGATCCTCGAGGAACTGGCCGGCGAAGGCTTCACTGTCATCAGCGAGGCGAGGGAGAAAGGGACCAGGGTCAAACCCTATGCCGAAAAGACCGCATCCCAGGTCAGGGCGCTGCTGGCCGGCGGCGTGCCGCAGGCGGCCATCACCGTGGTCGGCGCTTCCAAGGGCGGGATCATCGCCGCCTACGTCTCAAATCTGCTCCGGGAAAACGAGCTCAACTACGTGTTTCTCTCCGGCCTGTTCGAGAAATGTCTGCAGGATGAGGAGCTCAGGCTCTACGGCAATGTCCTGTCGATCCATGACCGGTCGGATACCCTGGCGATCACCCCAGCCCTCTACTTCCAGCGTTCGGCCGGGCTCGGCAGTTTCCGGGAGATCGTCCTCGACCTGGGCCTCGGCCATGGCCTGATCTATCAGCCGCGCCGGGAATGGATCGATCCGATGCTCCAGTGGCTGGCGGGAAAATAGCCGTTGCCGGGCCGAACGCCGGCGTGGTGCTGACCGCCGCCCGATTTACGGCCTGAAGATGTCCGGGTAGTTGTCCCTAGCGCACTCCGGACAGACGCTGTGGCTGAACAGGGCCTTGGAATGGCGGGTGATATAGGATTCCACCTGGCTCCAGTAGCCCTGGTCGTCGCGGATCTTCTTGCAGAATGAGCAGATCGGCAGGATCCCCTCGAGGACCTTGACCTTTTCCAGGGTGTTCTGCAGCTCGACGTTCAGCTTCTCCAGGGCCTCATTCTGCTGCTGCAGTTCCCGGTTGCGCACCTCGAGGAGGTCCCGCGTCCGTTTGAGCTGGACATGGGTGCCGACCCGGGCCAGCAGCTCCGCCGTGTTGCAGGGCTTGGTCAGGTAGTCGACGGCGCCGGCCTCGAATCCCATGTTGATATCCTTCTGTTCACTGCGGGCGGTGAGAAAGATGATCGGGATGCCTGCTCTGCCGGGGATTTTCCTGATCCGCTGGCAGGTTTCGTAACCGTTCAGGACCGGCATCATCACATCGAGGAGGATGAGGTCGCAGCCTTCGCTTTCGACGATCTCGATGGCCTGCTGGCCGGAGAGGGCGAAGGAAACCATGTATCCCGATCGTTCGAGAATATTGGCCAGTACCTGGATGTTTCTGTGGATATCGTCGACGATGAGGACGCTCGGTTTCATCAGTGCTGGGTCTCCTTGTTCCATGCGATGCCCTG
Organism: Desulfobulbaceae bacterium; assembly: GCA_008933635.1. Classification (GTDB taxonomy): domain Bacteria; phylum Desulfobacterota; class Desulfobulbia; order Desulfobulbales; family Desulfocapsaceae; genus Desulfoprunum. The sequence continues at coordinate 12,500 of WBUQ01000036.1, forward strand.
TTGCGGCGATCAGATCCGCCCGAGGGTCAGCAACTCGGGGAAATCATCGAGGGTTTTCTGGATATGTTCGATGTCGAAGGCGGCGGTGAAGCCGGCCAGCTCCTGCCCGTATTCTCTCAGGGCTGCCAGTCCGTGCTCATCGCCGATCTGCAGGAGCCTCCCGGAGAAGTCCCTGATGTCAGAAAGGCGCTGCGAGCGCCTGATTTTCATCCAGTCCCGGACATGCAGTTCCCCAAGCAGGAGGGCGATGTCCGCCGGACACTGCCACGCCCTCAGATAGCAGGCGCGGGGCGCCGAGGCCGCCCCCTCACCCGGACCGCCGGGAAGATCCGTGTTGCTCCAGCAGACCCCGAGGTACCTGGCGATGGTTTGTTTCAGCTGTCCCAGGTTGAACGGCCGGATCAGAAAGTCGTCGAATCCGGTCTGCCGGATCGACCGGATGTCCTCCTGCATCCCGGATGCCGTCAGGGCGATGATCGGCGTCCGCTGCAGCGACTGCTGCCGGCGTATCTCCCGGAAGGCCTGGTGGCCGTCTATTCCCGGCATCCTGATGTCCATCAGGATGAGGTCGGGGCGGTACTCGGCGGCCAGCCTGACCGCCGCATGCCCGTCCTCGGCCTCGACAATCTGCACGGGGCTGGCGGCGAAGGCGGCCCTGATCAGTCTGCGATTGATTTCGAGATCATCGGCGATCAGCACGATCGCCTCGCTGAAGGTGATATTGCGGGAATCGGCGATGATGCCGGGTTCATCCTTGGTGTCGGGCGCATCGGCGGCACATGGGATCCCGGGCAGGCGGACGGTGAAGACGCTGCCGTGGCCGACCCGGCTTTCACAGGAGATGCTGCCGCCCATGGCCTCGACCAGGTTCTTCGAGATGGTCAGGCCCAGTCCGCTGCCTTCGATGGTGGCCTGGCGGGTGCCGTGGTGCTGCCGGAAGGCTTCGAAGATCCTCTGCCGGGCCTCCTCGGCGATGCCGATGCCGCTGTCCGATACCCGGATCAGCAGGTCGATGGCGTCGGGCTGCTGCGCCTCCAGGGCTGACACGTGCACCTCGACGTCCCCATGGTCGGTGAATTTCACCGCGTTGCCGATCAGGTTGAACAGGATCTGGCGCAGCCTGACGATATCGAGCAGCAGGCAGCGGGGCACCCCGGGATCGACCAGCGATCGCATGGTCAGGCCCTTCTGCAGTGACTGGCCGGAGAAGATCTCGGTCAATTGCTGCAGCAGATGGCGGATATCGACCTCGGTGGCCTGCAGTTCCATCCTGCCGGCCTCGATCTTCGAGAGGTCGAGGATGTCGTTGATCAGTTGCAGCAGATTGCCGCCGGCATTCCTGATGATCTGGGCGTAATTTCTGGTCTGCTGGTCCTCCAGGCCGGATTCGAGGATCTCGGTGAAGCCCATGATGGCGTTGAGCGGGGTGCGGATCTCGTGGCTCATCTTGGCCAGGAACTCGCTCTTGGCCCGGTTGGCCGCCTCGGCCGCCTCCTTGTCCCGCTCCGCCCGCTCGCGCTGGCGTCGTTCGGTGATGTCGACAATGGAACCTTCGTTATAGATATGGATTCCGTCAAGGTCGAGGACCACGCGGGCGGAAAGCGAGACCCATATCGACTGGCAATCCTTCCGCCGCAGCTGGGTCTCGAAACCGACGATCCGGCCGGCGGCGGTGAATTCCTCCTGGTATCGCCGCCAGTCCTGTTCCGAGAGGAAGAGCTGCGTTCTCATGTCGCTGAGGGACTCCAGCAGTTCCTGCGGCGACGAAAAGCCGAGGATCTGCGCCAGCGAGGGATTGGCGGTGATGAAGCGGCTGTGGTCGGGCAGGGTCTGAAAGATGCCCTCGATCGATTGTTCGAAGATGTCCCGGTACTTCTTTTCCGCCCTTTTGAGATCTTCCTTGCTGATCAGCAGCTGCAGCGACATGTCGTTGAAGGCGTCGCCCATTTCCCCGATCTCGTCCCGCCAGGGCAGCCTGACCGTCTCGCCGAGATGGCCTTCTCCGACCCGGCGCATCGCATTGCGCAGCAATGACACCGGCCTGATAATCGCCCGGGAGAGGAAGATGTTCTGCAGCAGGGCCATGATCGCGACGGTGGCGAGCAGCAGCAGGAAAAAGACGGCGAACAGGGCGCGGCCTTCCTGCTCGATCCTGGACAGGTCGTAGTGGATGGCCAGAAAGCCGATCGGGTCGCCGATGACCTCGATGCTGTTGAGGTAGGTGCCGAGGGGGAGGCCTTCGGCTCTGGTTTGCCTGAACTGCGGCTGCTGCCGGGAACCGGCGAACATCGCCGGTTCGGGGGGTGGTTGCCGCTGATTGTCGTGGCAGAGCAGCCTGACACCCTGTCGGTCATGGAGGCAGACGTTGACGATCTCCTCGCGGATATCCTTGATCTCGGCGAGGGTGGCTTTCAGGGCCCGATCCTGACGGGCGAACATCTCGTTGGCCAGGTCGTTGTGCTTCTGCTTGTAGATGGTGTCGAGCAGCAGGGTTATCCGTTCGATCTCGTTGCTCTGCCGCTTGTGTTCTACAGGATAGAGGATGAGCAGGAAGACCGCGGCGATGACCGTGGCGGTCACCAGGATGGCGGTGTTGATCTTGCGCGGCAGGCTGAGTTTTTTCATCCCGGGGCCTGCTTCACTGCTGCGGGGAGAGGGTCTGCAGGTAATACGGCACCCCGTTGCGGATCTCGAAGACAAAGATGTTCTTGTCTATCGGGTCTCCCTGCCCGTCGAGGGTGATGCTGCCGGTGACTCCCCGCGGGTGGCTGCTGCGGGTCAGGGCCTCGCGGACCTTTTCCCGGTCTGTGCTGCCGGCCCTGGCGATGGCGGCGGCGAGGACATGCATGGCGTCATAGCCCAGGGCCGTGCCGAAGGTGACAGGGCCGGTCTGGCCGTAGTGCCGGACGAAACTGCGGGAATTGGGGTTGTCCCATTCCCTGGCCCAGTGGCTGAAATAATAGGCCTTTTTCAACCGGTTGCCGCCGGAGGCGAAGAAGTCGCCATCCCCCCAGCCGTCGCCGCCGATGATTGCCGCCTGCAGCCCCTTGTCCTGGAGCTGGGCGGCGATATAGCCGGATTCGTCATAGCCTGTCAGGACCACCGCGTCGCTCTTGGCGGCGATCGCGGCGGCGATCTGCTGGTCATAGGAGAGCTGGTTGGATTTGTACTCGATTTCCTGTTCGATGGTTCCGCCCAGCTGCCGGAAATGGTCGATGAAGACCCGGCTCAGTTCCATGCTGTAATCGCTGGTGAGATCGACGAAGACCTGGGCGCTGCGCGCGTGGAGGTCGTTGTAGATGAAGTCTGCCAGTTTCCTGCCCTGGAACTCGTCGGTGAAGCAGATCCGGAAGATCATGTCGCCGATGGCCGTCAGCTTCGGCACCGTTGACAGCGGCGAGATCATCGGCACCCGGTTCTGCTGGGCCACCTCAGCGACCGCCAGCGAATGCGAACTCCAGGAGGCGCCGATGATTGCCGCCACCTGGCGGTCGACTGCCTGACGGGCAGCGATGCTCGAGCCGATTGGCGTGCTCTGGTTGTCGAAAACCAGCAGTTCGACCGGCCGGCCGAGGACACCGCCGTTGCTGTTGACCTCGTCGACGGCGATGCGGACTCCGCTGAGCACGGAATGATTGGAGGCCGCTGCCTGGCCGGTTTGCGAGAAGATGGCGGCGACCGGGATGGCTGGCCGGTCGACGGCTCGGGCGTCGCCGTCCGGGACCAGGGCGAGGCAGCAGACCATCGCAATAAACGTCAATGATCTCAGATTCTTTTGCATGGGAAGGCCTCCGGGGCGGAAAAAGGATCTCATTCCGGCATGCGTCATGGTGAAACCGCCTTGTGGAAGGTTCTTACGCCGTCCTGGAACCTGATGATGATGACCTTCTTGTTTTCCGGATCGCCATTGCGGTCGAAGGTAAAGGCGCCCGTCGCGCCCTCAAAGCCGCGTATTGCCGCCAGCTGGTTGCGGATACTGACCCGGTCGGCCGAGTTGCCGGCCCGTATCGCCTCGGCCAGCAGGTTGACGGCGTCGTAGGCCAGGGGAGCGCTCAGGTTGGAGATCGGGGCGTTGAACTTCTGCCGGTACAGACGTTGCAGGTCGCGATTGCGCCGGAAGGGCACCTCGGGATGCCAGGGAGCCGACTGATAGCTGCCTTCGATGCTGTCGCCGGCGAACTGTTCTATCTCGTCCCAGGCATCCCCGCCGAGGAAAACGGTCGTCAGCCCCATGCTCCGCGCCTGCTTGATCAGCAGGCCGCTGTCCCGGGTATAGCCGGGAAGATAGGCGATGTCGGGGGCGAGTTCCCTGATCCGGGCAATGCCGGGGCTGAAATCGATGGCGTTGCCGCGATATTCCAGATCGGCCACGATGGTCCCGCCCAGGGCCTTGAAGGCGTTGAGGAAAAAATCGGCAAGCATGACGCTGTAGGCCTCGTCGATATTGCGCAGCACCACCGCCGTGCGGGCCTTGAGCTCATCCCGGGCGAACCGGGCCATGGCCATGCCCTGGAAGGAATCGAGAAAGCAGGCGCGGAAGATATAGTCGCCGGTGCGGGTCACCTCGGGATTGGTCGAGCCCGGGCTGATCATCGGGATGCCAGCCTGCTGGAGGATCGGGGCCATGGCCAGCGAATGCGAGCTCCAGTGGGCGCCGATGACGGTGACGACGCCCAGGTCGACGGCCTTCCTGGCCGCCAGGGTCGCGCCGATAGGGGTGCTCTGGTTGTCGAGCCTGATCAGTTCGAGCGGGCGTCCCAGCAGGCCGCCGCTGGCATTGATCTCCAGCACCGCCAGCTCGGTCATCGCCAGCAGGGGGGCGTTGTGGGAGGCGGCGATGCCGGTCTCGGAGAAGATCGCGGCGATTCTGATCGGTCCGGAGTCCCGGGGCGAGGCGGCAGGGGCGGCCGAGGGCAGCAGGATAGCGAACAGGATGAGCAGCAGATGGAACCGGAATTGGCCGGGCCGGGCTCCGGAGTGTTCAGGGCACCTGTTTCCTCGCGGTTCACGGCCGGATGCCGCCGGCTTGAATGGTCGCGTTGACGGTGTGTTCATACACGTTTCAACTTCGATCTTGTTCAGGGTGTTCATTTGGAGGTCCGGAGGCACGGCCGCTCCCCTGCCGGCATTTTCGCCTGTTATCAGCCATATGGGATTGCAGGCAGTTCAAAGATGTATACTACCGGCTGGAGAAAAGCAAGGGGCGGTTCCGCCCCCGGCCGATTGACTGGCGACCGTTTCCCACACTGCCCGGCGAAGCCTCTCTGCCCTGCTATCGTTTTGCCTGCAATCTTGCGGCAATGCCTTTGCCCAGTTCCACGGCCGCCTTGACCGCCGCGGGCTGTTCCTCGAACGATCTGACCCCGACGGAGGCGACGGTGGCGTCAGGGCCGTAGATCATGGTTATTCCCGTCATCCGGCACTCGTCCCCGTGACCGCATTTGATGCAGGGGACATTGCCGTACACCCGCACCTCGCCGACAAAATCCATCCCCTCCTCCATCATGTAGAACTTGATGGCGTTGATGCCGAAATCGCAGGCAGGGGGCAGCATCTCGCTGCCGGCAGGGACGGCGCAGGTGACGATCGCCCCGCCTGGCTTGCCGGCCATGAAGCCGTTGCGGTGTCTGAGCGGGTACAGCCGTTCGATGAAGGACTTCGATCTGGCATCGAGGGAAGAGTAGGGCGTAAAGCCGGCAATGATCAGGGCATCGGCCTCCTTCGCTTTTTCGGCCAGCAGGATGCCGTCGTCCCCGATCACGCACCTGTTGGTAGTGACGCATCCCAGGCAGGCCTGGCATGGGGCGACAGTATAATCCTTGAGCTTGATGAACTCCGTTTCGAGTCCGGTTGATGCCAGGGCGAGTTGCAAGGCCCTGTCGGTGTTGCTGTTCGTGATGGGGGAACCTGATACGCCCAGTACTTTCATGAAATCCTCCGATTTACCTTTTTTATCAGTGCTGACTCTATTCACTTGAGCGGAGTGCTCGCCGCGTCCACCAGGGAGAGGATCGAGCGGTAGGGGATGCCGCTGTGCAGGGACAGGCCGATCTCGCAGGTCTTGCTGGTCGAATAGCCGGCCTCGCAGGTGCAGACGTGGTCCCGCAGGTCCTTCAGGGCCGCGGCGTTGAGCTCGGGAAAGTTGAAACCGCGATCGCCGGCGAAGCCGCAGCAGTAGATGTCGGCAGGCATGACCACTTCCTTGGCACAGGCCCGGGCCAGCTCTTCGAGTCTGCCCTCCAGGCCCATCTTGCGGGTCGAGCAGGTGGGGTGCAGGGCGATCCTGACGTCGAGCTGAGTGAAATGGAGCCGGTCCATCAGGTACGTGAGGACGAATTCGATGGGCTCGAACAGCCGCAGCCGGGGATCGAGGGTGCTCTTCATCCGGTAGAGGCAGGGGCTGGTGTCGCAGAGCACCGGCAGGACGCCGTTGTCCGAGGCGGCCAGCAGGGCATCGGAGAGTTCGCGGGCCTTGCGGTCGGCCTGGGCCATGAAGCCCTTGCTCTCGAAGGCCTGGCCGCAGCACAGTTTGTCGAGGTCTTCCGGGAAGACGATCCGGCAGTCGGCCTTGGCCAGCAGCGAACGGGTGGTCTCCGGCAGGCTGTCCCGTTCGGTCTCCTGGCGGGATGGGCCGCTCATCGATCGACTGGCGCAGCTGGGGAAGTAGACGACGGGCAGGGAGCCGCCGGTGGTGGCGGCCAGGGCTTCACGCGGCACCCCGGCCGGCATCTCGCGGTTCCACAGGGGCAGCTGGTTGAACGTCGCCGTGCGGGCCAGCTGCGAGGCGGTCTCCATGAAGGGGGTGCCGGTCACCTTATGGACCGTGTCGACCGTATTCAGCGTGGTGCTGATGCTCCTGGCCACCCCGCCGAAGTGGTCGGCCACCCAGTCTGCGACCCGGTTGCCGAGCTGGCCGTTGGCCTCCTGGCGCAGGACTTTGATCAGCTTGCCGGTGTCGATGCCAACCGGACAGCGGGTCGAACAGAGGCTGTCGGCGGCGCAGGTGTCCTTGCCGGGGTAGCGGTAGGCCCGGACCAGCTTCCTGACCATCTTCGGGTCGAGGCCGGCGACCATCCGCCGGCTGATCTCGCGCCGGCCGACGATGCGCTGGCGGGGGGTGAAGGTCAGGTCCTTGGACGGGCAGACCGGTTCGCAGAAACCGCACTCGATGCACTTGTCGACGATCTCGTGGGTGGCCGGCAGCGGCTTGAGGTCCCTGACGTGGGCCATGGGGTCGGGATTGAGGATGACGCCGGGGTTCAGGAGGGTGTGGGGATCGAAGAGGGCCTTGATCTCCTGCATCAGCCCGAAGGCCTCTTTGCCCCACTCCTTTTCGACGAAGGGGGCCATGTTGCGGCCGGTGCCGTGCTCGGCCTTCAGCGAGCCGTCGTACTTTTCCACCACCAGCCTGACCACTTCGTCCATGAAGTCGCGATAGCGGTGGACCTCAGTGTCGTTGCCGAAATCCTGGGTGAAGACGAAGTGGAGATTGCCCTCCAGGGCATGGCCGAAGATGATCGCCTCGTGGTAGCCGTACTTGCCGAACAGGTGCTGGAGGTCGAGGGCGGCGTCGGCGAGGTGCTCGCCGGGGAAGGCGACGTCCTCGATGATCACCGTGGTGCCGGTCTGGCGGACAGCACCCACGGCCGGGAACAGGCCCTTGCGGATCTTCCACAGGGCGTTGTATTCGGCAGGGACGGCGGTGAACACGATCGGCCGGACGGTCGGCAGTTCGGCGAGCGCGGTGGTGATCGCCGCGATCTGGCCGCTGAGCTGCTCCTCCGATTCGGCCCGGGTCTCGACCAGCAGGGCGGTGACCCCGGCATCGAGCTCCGTCAGGTAGTCCGGCATCCCCGGCTTGCCCTCCACCGAGCGCAGTCCGGCCCGGTCGATCAGCTCGGCGGCGGCCACCGGCAGCTGCCTGAGCAGCGGGATGGCCTGGCAGGCGGTCTGGACGTCCGGGTAGAAGAGCAGGGTGCTGGCCTTGTGGCGGTGCTCGACGACGGTCCGGTAGACGACATCGGCGATGAAGGCCAGGGTCCCCTCGCTGCCCACCAGCAGGTGGGTCATGATGTCGAAGGGGTCCTCGAAATCCACCAGGGCGTTGAGGCTGTAGCCGGTGGTGTTCTTGATCTTGAACTTGTGGCGGATGCGGTCGGCAAGCGATGGTTCGGCCAGCACCCGGGCGCGCAGCGCGGCAAGGCCATCGAGGATGTGGCCGTGGCTGCGGGCGAATTCGGCCCGGCTCTTGGCGTCGCCGCTGTCGACGACGGTGCCGTCGGCCAGGATCAGCCGCAGGCTGTCCAGTGTCTGGTAGCTGTTCTGGGCTACCCCGCAGCACATGCCGCTGGCGTTGTTGGCGAGGATGCCGCCGATCATGGCGCTGTCAATGGAGGCCGGGTCGGGGCCGATCTTGCGGTCGAACTCGGCGAGAATGGCATTGGCCTGACTGCCGATGATGCCCGGTTCGAGGCGGATCTTCTCGGCCTGGTCGAGGACCCGCCAGTGCCGCCAGCCCGGTCCCAGCCGCACCAGGATCGAGTCGGTGACGGCCTGGCCGGAGAGACTGGTGCCGGCGGCGCGGAAGGTGACCGGCAGCCTCAGGCGATAGGCCTCGCGCAGGACCAGCCGGACCTCGCTCTCGCAATCGACGGTGACGACGATCTTGGGGATCAGCCGGTAGAAACTGGCGTCCGTGCCGTAGGTTATGGTCCTGAGAGGGTCGGTGACGATGCGGTCTTTCGGGATCAGCCCGGCGATCCGGGCACGGAAGGTCTGGTAGGGTGCTGGCAGCATGGGAGCCTCGATGGGGGTTTCGGATTGGTCGCCGCCGGCTGTGTGCAGCTGCGGCGGACGATTATATAAATAATCACTGTTCTCAAATAGTAATTATACCTAATCGACAGGTAAAACCCAGAAAGATTTCATCCCCTCCCAGGCTTTCTCGCGGCGGGGGCCGCTTTGCCGGCGATCGCGGAAAAACCTCTTGTGCGGTGCCGCCATTCCTGCTATGCAGAGGCCTGTCTGCCGGCCTCCCGGCACGATCAGGGGATACTCCCGCCATCAGGCATTGCCATGCGTTTGCCACTTGTCAAACAGATTGTCGCCGTGCTGTTCTTCCGGCTCCTGCTCAATACCGGCCGGCGCTTCGTCTATCCTTTCGCCCCGGCCATCAGCCGGGAGCTGGCGGTGCCGCTCTCCGCCGTCACCTCGATCATCGCCGCCTGCCAGCTGACGTCGCTGGTCGGCCTGTTCAGCGGGCCGCTGGCCGATCGTTTCGGTTTCCGGATGATGATGCGGGCCGGCCTGGCGATGCTCGCAGCCGGCATGCTGCTGTGCGGCCTGGCGCAGGAATACTGGCTGGTCTTTGTCGGCCTGGTGGTCGCCAGTTTCGGCAAGACCGTCTTCGACCCGTCGATCCAGGCCTTTATCGGCCATACGGTGCCGTTTGAACGCCGGGGCAGGATAATCGGGATCGTTGAGACCGCCTGGGCCGGCTCGACCCTGATCGGCATCCCGGCCCTCGGCCTGATCATTGCCCACGCCGGACTGCCCAGCGCCTTCTGGCTGCTGGGGGGGTTGGGGGCGGCCGGCTGGCTGGCGATCAGCCGGGTGATCCCCGCCGATGATCAGGATCTGAGCCCCGAGAGGCCGCGGATTTCGCTCTTCGCCACCCTGCCGCAGCTGTTCAAGGTCCGGCATGCCGCGGGCATGCTGGCCTTCGGTTTCTGGATCAGCATTGCCAACGACAGCCTCTTTGTCGTGTATGGCGCCTGGTTCGAGCAGGATTTCTCGGTCAGCATCGCCGCTCTCGGTTTTTCCACCGTCGCCATCGGGGCGGCGGAACTGTTCGGCGAGTCGATGACGGCCATCTTCGCCGATCGCCTGGGATTGAAAAAGGCGATCATCCTCGGCCTCTGCCTGGCGATGTGCGCCTATCTCCTGCTGCCCTTCTCCGGCGGATCGCTGACACTGGCCATGGTCGCCATGTTCTTCGTCTTCTTTGCCTTCGAGTTCACCATCGTCACCAGTTTTTCCCTCTCTACCGAACTGATGGCCGGCTCCCGGGCGACGATGATGGCCGGCTTCTACGCCACATCGGGGATCGGCCGGATGATCGGGGTGCTGGTCGGTGGCGGACTGTGGCAGCTCGGCGGCATCACCGCCGTTGCCTGGAGCTCTGCCGGACTCACCGGCCTCGGCCTGCTGTCCCTGCTGTGGGGGCTGCACCGCTGGCGGGATGAAGGGGCTGGCGGCTGATGACCGCTCTCCGGACGGTTTTCCGGGCGGTTCTGTTCGCCGGTGAAATCATTCGCCCGGCGGCCGACCTTGGCGTTGACACCGCGGCCCAAATGGAGCAAATACTATCTTCGTGCTTTCCGGTAAGCCGCTGATCCCGTATCGACCCGACCTGCGATCGGCTGCGTGGTGCTCTTCAACCCGTCCCGTTTCCCTGTTCCCCGAGTAGCGACGTATGGCAGTCAGATCCGGATCGAAAGTGAGGGCCGACATCAAGAGCAACCGGCTCTATATCACCCTGTCGGTGACCGCCAGCAAGAAAGAACTGGAGAAGGTCTATACCGATGTCCGTTTCTGTGTCGCCGATCTCAAACCCGGTTTTGACGTCATAACCGACCTCAGTCAATGCACCCTGGGCCACCTGAGCGGCATTCCGATCTTCCGCAAGATCATGGACTATCTGGTGCAGCACCGCCCCGGCGAAGTCATCCGGGTGGTGGGCAAGATGAGTGTCCTGTTCAAACAGTTGATCATGCTTGCTACCCGGTTCCAGGTGTACAAACCGGTGTATGTCACCACCATCGAGGAAGCGGAGGAGCGGCTGGCCTCTTCCCGGCGCAACGCCCTGCGCTTTCACCTGCACCGGCAGAAGGTCGCGTACTCTGTCGGCGGCAAATCCGGTACCGGGCAGCTGGTGGACGCCTCGGTCCTCGGGTGCGCCGTGGGCGGATCGACGCTGCCCGTGGCCGTGGCCGATGCGGTCACCCTGACCTTTTCCCTGCGGCAGAGTCGTGACGACTGGGCCACGTTCACCCTGGCGGCGACGGTGACCCGGGTCGACGAGGAACTCTTCGCCGTTCAGTTCAACGATATCGGCGAGGAACAGACAGCCCGGCTCTATGCCTGCCTGGCCCATGAGGCGCGGTGCGATTCCTTGCCGTGAGGGGGGCGGGTCCGGTTTGCCACAGTATCGGCCAGCTGCAGAGCGGGCGGCAATCATGGTGTGGTTTCATTTCAACAGGGGAGGGGCTGACATGAAAATCGCAGCAATGCTGGCATTGGCGCTGTCTCTCGGGGCCGTGATGACGGTGGCGGCGGAAACCTCGAAGAAGGATGTCATCGGCACATCCGGCGGGGACCTGGAGATCACCTGCATCGGCCACGGTTCGCTGATGATGTCTTTCGGCGGCAGGGTCATTCACATCGATCCGTACAGCCGGGTCGGCGATTACAGCGCGATGGCGAAGGCCGACCTGATCCTCTTGACCCACGACCATTCCGACCACCTCGACCAGGCGGCGATCGATGCGGTCCGCCGCGCCGATACGGTGGTGGTGCTGCCACAGGTCTGCGCCGACCGGGTGAAGGGAGGGAAGGTCATGGAAAATGGCGACACCCTGACCCTGCTGGGGATCGGGGTGGAGGCCGTTCCCGCCTACAACATCGTCCACAGGCGGGACGGCGGCCAACCCTTTCACCCCAGGGGAGTTGGCAACGGGTATGTCCTGAACTTCGCCGGCACGCGCGTCTATATTGCCGGGGATACGGAGAACATCCCGGAAATGCACGCTCTTCAGGGCATCGATGTGGCCTTCCTGCCGATGAACCTGCCATACACGATGACCCCGGAGATGGTGGCCGCTGCCGCCCGGGCGTTCAAACCGAAGATTCTCTACCCCTATCATTTCGGCGATACCGATCCCGAGCGGCTGACCGCACTGCTGCGGGATGCGCCGGAGATCGAGGTCCGGATCCGTCCTATGCGGTAGCTCCGCTGCCGACCCTGTGCTGCGTCGTCCCGGCAGGAATTGCCGCCGTCAGGGGCGATGCAGCAGACCAGGGCCGCCTGCGCCGGACGCGTCATCGGCATTGTCGACCGCAGGGTGGATGCCGGCCAAGATCGCGGGGAGGCCGTCTGATGCTCTGGAACACCCTGCTCCTCGCCCTGCGCTCGATCCGTTGCAACCCGATGCGCTCCGCCCGACCAGCCCCGGAATCATCCTGCTGTCCTTCCTGTTCTCCGCCGCCATCGGCGTGATCTTCGGCTTCTTTCCGGCCCGCCGGGCAGCGGGGTCTGAACCCGATCGACGCCCTCCGCCACGAGCAGGCTGGCGACCAGGGAGGGCAGGAGACGAAGGCACATGCGTCTCCTGCCCCGCGAAAATGACGGATCAGAACCGGTAGGTGGTAATCAGATAACCGAGATGGGTCTCGTAATCATTGTCCAGTCCTGCTCCGCTGAGAACAAACGATGATGTGACGTAGCGGTAATTGCTGTACCTCCAGTCGTCCAGATTGGATTTCTCGTAGGCATATCCCAATGTTATAGACCATTGATCGGTAAGGCCATAGATGCCTCTGATGCCGGCCTGCGTCTTGTAGTAGTCGTCTGCCTCGGTCACCGTCCCCAGAGGGGCGCCGGCGGCCGCAGACCTGACGAATTCGATATTGCCGTCGAGCATCTGGTAGTCTGCGTTGATAACCATTTCCAGTTGCGGCATGATCGGTACGGTGACGCTGCCGCCAACGACAAAGAAGTCATAGCTGGTTTCCTGGCTCCAGTTGTAATTACTGGAATTGGGCGGGGTGAATGGATATGCCACGCCCGGGTTGTAGCGGCGGGAATTGAAATCGCTCTCGGTAAATTCGTAGCCGGTGTATGCATTCAGGCGGGCCTTGGCCGGCAGCTGAAAATCTGCATCGAGATAGATTTCATGCCGGATATCCTCCTGCAGACCGAACATGGTGGCATCGTAATCGTCAAACATTATTCCATAGTTCAGGCCCAGCCCGAGACCTTCCCATGGAATGGTTTCAAATTCCAGTCTGGCTTTATACCGATTTTTGGAGGCGTAATCAGCGCGGGTGAAGAATTCGTTGATGAGGCCGTCGCCTTCAAGGGTCTCTTCGTCGAAGTCGGAATCGGAGTTCCGGTTCAGATATTCCAGCCTGAATGTGCTGCTCACCCAGTCCAGCGAGGTATTCTTCAGTTCCGCAAAGAGCAGGTTGTCAAGCGTTGTTTCGGCGTCCTCTCTGGTGCGGTCGGTAAAAGACAATTCATAGCCGCCCTTGAGTTTGTTGACCTTGCTCAACCGGTAATCGGCGTCCAGGCTGGCCTGATGCTTGTCGTACTCGAACAGGCGGCCGGCTCGGATATCTTCACCGACGACAATGATTTCATCCGACTGGTTGTCGCGGTCGACGTAGCTGTAGGACAGCCGGGTGTCCAGCGCATCGTTCCACTGCGAGCTCAGGACCGCGCTGCCCCGGAAATAGCGGACATCGCCGTCAAATTCGTTGTCGGCCACAGGTGAGACTATTCGCTGGAAATTCGAGAAGTCTGTTTCACTGTTATTAGCGTTATATACAACCTTCACTGCCAGCAGGTTGTCCGCCGACAGCCTTTGGGTCAGCCGGCCGCTGAAGTTGTAGCTGTAATTGTCGTTCGGCGTGCTGTATTCCTCCAGTTCGATTCCGTTGAAAGTGGAGAGGACTTCGTTGTCATTGTCGAAATGGCTGTAGCCGGCGGCAAAGACCGCGGTGGTTTCCTTGCTCCGATAGCCGCCCTCCAGCGTCGTGTTGTAGGTGGTGTAATCGATCGGCATGGGCAGTTCGAAACCCGAGTTGGCAACGAGACCCCAGGGCATGATGCCGTCTTTGCGCTGTTGATCTGCCGAGACCTTGAAATAGAAAGGATTGTTGGTGTCAATGGTGACCTGGCCGCCGAGCGTTTCCACATCCACACTGTAATCGAACGTGGTCCAGGTGCTCATCGGCGGAATCGAGGTCGGGATAATCAGGAAGTTGCTGCCGATGCCCGTTGCAGGAGTCATTGCGTCGCGAGACAACTGATGGGTCAGCTCGTCATAAAAGATCTCGCCCTTGAAGACGCCGAAGAGTCCGCCCCTCAGCTCGTAGTACTGATCATCCAGCGCCGGATCTTGCACGGTCACGCCGACAAAGTTGGTATCGCTGTCGGTCAGCAGGTCAAGGCTTCCGAAAAGTCCGTCGCTCATGTCGCGGTATTCGTCGAATTTTGCACTTTCGTCATCGACAAAATGAGTCGCCCGGGCCCCCACATTCAGTTCACCCCGGACTTCGGCAAGACACAGGGAGGGAGCGGAAAGCGGCAGAGCCAAGAGAATATAGATCATCCGTTTCATGGGTTTCCTCCTTATCTGATAAACCGAAGGCCCGCGCCGTCCGGTGAATTGGAACCATGGATGGCCGAATGACAACGCAGGCACTCAAAGCGGCTGGTAAACGAGGCTTTGCTGTCGTACGGGGTGCCGGGGTGACGCGACCAGTCATGGCAATTCTGGCACAGTTGGGGAATCCGCTCTGTCAGCAATTTTGCGTGACTGCTGCCATGGACCGTATGGCAGCTCTGACAATCCTCCTCGACCGGTGGATGTTCCCACACCGACGGTCCGCGCTTGTCGGCATGGCACTTGAAACACAACTCCCTGGAATCGTCGGCCTTGACCATATGTTTACTGAGGCTGCCGTGGGGGGAATGGCAGGAAGAACAATTGACTTTGCCCTCGAGTATTGGGTGATGCGACCGCTTGTTCGCCTCAATCTTGACATCCTTGTGACAGCTGAAGCAGACCTCGGGCTCCCTGGCTTTCTGCCTGCCGCCGACATGCAGGTCATGGCAGGAATCGCAGGACACGTCATTCCGTTTATGCACTCCCATCTCCCACAGGTCCATGCCCGGGGTTTTTTCGTGGCAGGTGAGGCACTTCGCCGACTTGGCCGCCGCATCGACATCCGCATTGAAGGAGAAGATATCGACGTCGCGACCACCGCCCTTTTCGACATGCTTTGCTCCTCCGCCATGACAGGTTTCGCATGCGTCCTGTGATGCCGGGCCTTTTATCGCCTTCTTGAAATGGACTGATTTCGAATAGCTCTCATATTGGGCCTCGTGGCATTCCTTGCACGTCTCCGCACCAATGAATCCCATGCCGGGATCTGCCATCTGCAGATTCTCAGGAGCGTCCATGGCCTGGGAGAGAGAGAACAGCAACAGGCCCAGCGGGAATAGAACAACACAGATGTATTTTCTCTTCATAGCGCCTCCAGGATTTTCTCTGTGATTATCAGCCAGCTTGTGCGCATCTCCTGTCATTGAGCGGTCTTCACCAGGCGAAAACCGAGGGCGTGATGACCGAAATCGGGTGAAAGGCCCACGCGATGGGAGCTTCTTATCCCCAGGGGCCCGTTGCTCCAGCCGCCACCGCGCATGACGCGGTATTCGCCTGCGCCCCTGTAAACCGGGTTGTCTTTGGGGAGTTTGGTGTATGCCTCGCTGTTGTAGACATCCTCGCACCACTCCCAGACATTTCCCAGCATATCGTTCAAGCCGTAGGCATTGGCCATGAAACTGCCAACCGGGGCCGAAACCGCAAACCCGTCGTCACAGATGAAGGTCGTCCACTTGGGCCATTGCTTTTTCGCGGTCAGGTCGCCCACATTGGCATACGTGCAGGCCTCGTCAGGATTATCCCCCCAGAACCGACTCTGCGACGACCCGGCGCGGGCTGCAAATTCCCATTCGGCTTCGGTAGGCAACCTGTAGGACTGGCCGGATTGCTGTGAGAGCCATTTGGCGAAGGCGGCGGCATCCTCCCATGACACATTGACTACCGGTTGTCTGCCGTCGTTGAGGGTGGAGTCTTCGGATGTGCCGCTATTGTGCTGGGGAGCGAATTTCTTGAATTGATCGTTGGTGACTTCAAATTTTCCAATGTAGAAATCGGTTACACATGCTTCATGCACCGGTCTTTCGTTGAGGTCGCCGTCGCCTGCCGAATCGCCCATCTGAAAGCAGCCGCCTTTGACAAGGACAAGTTCCATCCCCGTCGAGGTGTCCGCGTAAGGGGTTTCGGCGCTGGCTGCTACGGGATATGCCAAAGAGAAGAGTATCAGGAACGTACCGGGCATTTTCAAAGTCATTCTGCACCTCCTTGTCTCATTGGTTTGTCAGGATATTGCGCGAGGGGAAATGACCCTTCCGATGAGAGTCACTTCATCGCCAATACCAAATGGTGGCCCTCCTTCATTTGTTTCCTTCAGGCCAGCTTGAAAACAGAAGCGAGCCCATCGGAAATATCATGCTGGATCGTTGAAATCCGGTTGGAGCACTTCCCCGGCCGGACTTTGCTGGTTTACTTCGAACTGAAAATTTCAGACGCGCGTCTATTTCGACCTGGAGGCACGCGGTCTTTCAATCGAGGTACAGTTGGAGCGTAGGGCGACATCCGTACGAAACAATGCAACATTCAACCGATGTTCTCATTTGTCACAGGATGAACAAGATGGCGATACTGGCGAGGTCATATCTGTTCCTCAAATGATCACAATGAAGAAACATCAATATGAACTTGTATGAGAGTGTATGGCATTGCATCGGGCCATGTCAAATTTTTTGTACGAGCGCTAGGAAGCGATGATGTCCCGGTCCGCTGGCTGACAGAAACCGGGAGGTCCCGGCACCGCACGTTTCCGGAGCATCCTCCGCCTGCCGCCGGCGGTGGTGCGAACCAGCTACGGATGTCCGCTCACGGCAGCGGCAATATTACAGAACGTCTTGAAATCCCGCATGACAGCGATCGATTCAAGCGTGTTGCCGGATTGGGTCTGGCGATGGCCGTATGCCACCCGCAGTACCAGAACCAGAAGACGGCAGAAGACATGGGCGATGGTCGTCGCTTCGCCCACGGAGAAGGTTCGCCGGTCGCCAACCGTTGGCAATCAGCGCCGGCGGTTTGGTGGTTGGCCGGAGCGCCTATTTCATCAGCAGCAGGCTGAGGGCCATCAGCGCCATTCCCGCCACCAGGCCGTAGAGGCTGTCGTGTCCCTTGCCGTAGGCCCGGCTGGTGGGCAGCAGTTCGTCGAGGCTGATGTAGACCATGATTCCGGCAACCCCGCCGAACAGCACCCCCATCAGTTCGGGCGGGATGACGCCGCTGTCGTTGCCGAGGAAGAACCGGATGCCGATATAGGCGATGACCGCGCCGACCGGCTCGGCCAGACCGCTCATCACCGACCAGAAGAAGGCGGTGCTGCGTCTGCCGGTGGCGTAGTAGAGCGGCACCGAGACGCTGATGCCTTCCGGGATGTTGTGCAGGGCCACCGCCACGGCGATGGCGAGCCCGACGCTGGGGTCCTCGAGGGCGGCGAGGAAGGTGGCCAGTCCTTCCGGAAAATTGTGGATACCGATCGCCAGCGCGGTGAAGAGTCCCATCCGCAGCAGCCTGCGGTGGTGCTCATGGTGGAAGGGATGGCTGAGGAGGGCCGTCGTGCCGGGCTCGCTTGCGGGGAGATCGGGCAGCGGCAGCGAGGGGTCGTGCAGCGGCCTGGTCTGGGCCTCGGTCGGCGTTTCGTGCGGGTTCTCGGCCGTGGGGATGAGATTGTCGATCAGGCCGATCAGCAGCATCCCGCCGAAGAAGGATCCGGCATTGACCCAGTGCCCCCAGTAATCGCCGTAGCGGAGGACCAGCGCATCCGTGCCCTTGACGAAGATCTCGACGAAGGAGACGTAGAGCATCACCCCGGCCGAGAAGCCGGTCGCCACCGAGAGGAAACGATAGTCGGTCCGCTTCGCGGTGAAGGCGATGATGCTGCCGATCCCCGTCGCCATGCCGGCAAAGACGGTGAGTCCCAGTGCGATCCAGACATCGTTCATGGCAGTGTCGCGGCTCCTGAAATGGAGAGGGGGTGCCAGGCGGGCATCTGCCCGTGCCGGTATCAGACCGCTTGGCGAGAAAGGGGCAGGCGTGCGATGCGCGGGGAGCCGAGAGTTCTGCCGCCTTCCCTGATTGCTGACAATCGTCATATTCCCCGATCACCGTCACGGTGTCAAAATTTTTAAGGTCCTTTGCCGGGAATTCGCTGCTGTTTTCCACAGATGCCTGGGCATTGCGGCCGTGAAAACGAGGTCCCGCATCGTCTAGGGGAGGGTGCTGTCGCGTTCCGCCTAAGTCAAGGGGGACTGCTGCCGGAAAATCCGTGAATTGACCCAGGTCAAGGCAGCTCGCTGGATTTGCCTGTAGCTTGCAGGAAAGGAGCCGGGTTGCGTACTGTCCCGGTTGTCAAGCCAACAACGGAAAACAGGAGTTGATCATGTCAGGATGCGGATGCGGCTGCGGGAGCGGTTCAGGCGGGCCATTTTCGAAGGGAAGGGATCTCGTGGAGTTTGTCTTTCATGCCCATGGCGGGGCGATCAGGGATCAGAAGATCCTGCAGGGGCCGCTGGCGACTGTCTGCCAGGGGTGCGGCACGCCCTTTGCCCTCGAGACGTACCTGGGCACCTGTCCGGGTTGCGGCGGAGTGCACGCTGTCGCCCCGATGGCGCCGACGTCTGCGAACATCCAGTTCGCCGGCAGCGATTATCGCCTGCCGCTGTAGGCTGCGACGGTCACCGGCCCTGCCGCGCGCCCGGTTGCGCCGGATGTCGCAGGGGGCCGGTGCCAGGCTGACGCCGCCAGCCCGTCGTCCTTCGCTCAGGCATTGCCGTGCCGGGCCTTCGACGCAGGACGGTGGCGCATCTCCATGACTGGGAGGGACGACTCGTGACAGTATTGCACCTGCTTCCGGCCATTGCCGGGTACATCCTGCTGTCGCTCCATTTCTTCAGGGCTGACAATCACCCGGCAATGATGGGCACACTGCTGCTGATCGCGGCGATGCTCATCCGTCGTCCCATCGTGGCTCGTCTGCTGCAGGTCGCTCTGCTCATCGGTGCCGTCGAGTGGGTGCGTACAGCTGCTTCGCTTGTGCTGATCAGAACAGAGATGGGCGAACCTTTTCTCCGTCTTGCCATCATCCTCGGTGCTGTAGCGATGGCCACCGCCCTCGCAGCCCTGGTCTTCCGGACGTCCAAGGTCAGATTGTATTTCAGGATAGCGCCGGAAGAAAAGTGGTGATCGTCCTTCCGGGGCCAGTCTTTTCGGTGGTGAAACACCACGCCGGCATATCGCCTGCACTCCGCTTACCCCCCAATGAGAACAGGGCGGCCTTTTCACAGATTACTCTCTGTTATTTCAAGGTCATACAGGTCTTTTCCAGTTTCCGTTCCTTGAATTCGCCTGAATAATTCTTAGCTTAAACTGATGATAGAGAGCATGGAACGTGCGGGTGAGCGACTTTGCCGGCACGACCGTCAACAACCGGCTTCCGTGGTTCCGGCTGAACTGCGGGGAGGCTCCGCTCTTTATCGATATGATGCCCGGGAGGAGAGAGCGTTGGTCCTCTCATCGGGCAATACGGAGGGAGGTGGCAAATGATACTCAACGACACCCTGCAAAAACATCAGGATTGTCTCGAGCAATGTGATCTCGAGCGCATCGCATGTGAACTTGACCGGGAAAATGACCAGACGTGCGACGCCGAAATGAAAAACTGTGAGATTAATTGTGACTTGGATTATGGTCCATAATGGCTGGGAGGAGATGGCGGAACAACAGATCCATGGGTATGTGGTTGGCCGTGAAGGGGATGGCGTGAAGATTCACCTGACCCATCTTCATTGATCTGACGGCAGACTGACATTTCTCATCCTGTGCTGCCTCCGTATATAGCGCCGGATCAACGTGCAATACTATAATGGTCGAGTTATTTCTGGTATCGGGACAACAGGATGAACTATCAGACAATCGAGAATATACTGAAAAAGATCAACTACCTCGAAGCAGAGCTGGAAATCCAGAAACAGATACTCTTTTCGCTCCCCTCCGCCAGCAGGGAGGAGATCGAAAACACGATACACACCATCGCCGCACGCAAGAACGATATTGAAAATCTGCGCCAGCAGATCAACGAACAGAGTCCTGAAGAATTCGCTCGAATTGTCGCATTTGAGGAAGCCTCAGCCAGGTTCATGGGCATTGGCGCTGAGAAAAAATTTACCGCGGTATTTCACAGGCACGCCGGTCAGGAATGCGATCTACGGCTTGTTGACGGGACGATCATCGATTGTCTTGTCAAGGCTCGTGACGAAAAAGGCGGTTGGACGATTATGACCGTTGATGGTGAGGTCGTGCAGTTTACCTGCGATCAGGTTCTGGAGCAGCCTGCCAGCGATGACCCGGGTCACCTGCTGCGCTATTAGCTTGTCTGCAGCCTAGCGAGCCGCTGACCGCACATTCTGTGCCTGAGCCGATGATCAGAACAGGAATTTGTGGAAAATATCATCGATTGTCGCCTGATGGATTCCCTGTCCCTTCAGGACTTCCTTGGCGTGTTCCGCGAATTCCATCCGTTTTGCCGCTGCCTTGCTCTCGAGAAGGCCCTGCTGGACGAAGCAGTTGATCAGCGCCGTGGTGTCGGAACCTTCCAGCGCCGCGGCTTTTTTCACAGTTTCAAACAGCTCGGCAGGCATTTCGAGGGTTACCGTGGTGGTCGGCTGTCCTGCGTACTCCGTCTGCAACTGACACAGTTTTTCCTTCATGGCGAGACCTCCTGCGTTGATGTCCGATTGCCCGGCCTTTGCAGCCGTTGCTGCCGTGGTGCGTGCCTACAGGCTCATTCTGATACAACTATGTCCTGATGCGGTGAAGTCAAGGGAAGAGCCTGGCGCTCTGGCGGTATCGCGTGCAGTACCGGCCGGGGAGGGCTGATGCAGAAAAGAGCTGCCGGGCAGCGTCGTCTTCCGGTATCATCGATGATACAATCGATGGCTGGGGTCCATGTCGGCACCCCTGGAAATATCTCGTGAACGGGAGGGAGGAGCATGACTGAGTCAACACAACGGCTGACGGACATCATTGCCGCTGCCCGCGGCGGGCAACCCGTCGATCTGCTGGTGCGCGATGTCCGGCTGGTGAATGTGCTGTCCGGCGAGATCCATCCCGCCAATATCGCGGTGAAGGACGGCGTGGTCATCGGTTTCGAGGAGTACGAAGCCGGGATGGTGGTCGAGGCCGGCGGCCGTTTCTGCGTGCCCGGCCTGATCGATGGCCACATCCATATCGAATCGAGCCTGCTGACGCCGCCGCGCTTTGCCGAACTCGCCGCCCGCCATGGCACCGCTGCGGTGATCTGCGACCCGCACGAGATCGCCAACGTCATGGGCGGAGCGGGAATCGAGTATATGCTGGCGGCAAGCGAGGGCCTGCCGCTGTCGGTGTTCGTGATGATGCCGTCCTGCGTGCCGGCTACCTGCATGGAGAGCGCAGGCGCGGCACTGACGGATGCCGATGTGCTGGATTTCCTTTCCCGTTATCCCCAGCGCATCCTCGGCCTGGCCGAGATGATGAACTACCCCGGCGTGCTGTCCGGCCACGACGGAGCGCTGGCCAAACTGGCTGCCGCCGGGGACCGGGTGATCGACGGCCATGCGCCGCTGCTGACGGGCCGCGACCTCAACGCCTACCTGCTCGCCGGTCCGGCCAGCGACCATGAAACCACCACCGTCGCCGAGGCGCGGGAAAAGCTGCGCAAGGGCATGCACCTGTTCATCCGCGAAGGCTCCCAGGAGCACAACATGCTCGAACTGATCGGGGTACTGAACGACTTCAACAGCCAGCAGACCTCGTTCGTCAGCGACGACCGGCTGGTGAACGACCTGCTTGGTCGCGGCCATGTCGACGACATCCTGCGGCGGGCGATGGCCGCCGGCCTGCCGCCGCTCCGGGTGGTGCAGATGGCGACGATCAATTCCGCCCGCTACTTCCGGCTGCAGCGTCGCGGGGCGGTGGCACCGGGCTACCGCGCCGACTTCGTCCTGCTCGACGACCTCGAGACCTTCGCCATCGCCGACTGCTACCTCCGCGGCCGGCGGGTGGCAGACAGCGATTTTACCTCCGCCGCGCCCATCCCCGCCAGCGCCGTGCGGGTGGCGAAGCTGACGGCCGATGTTCTGCGGGTTCCGGTGGAGGCGGGCCATCTGCGCGTCATCGGCCTGATCCCCGGCCAGATCATCACCGAGCACCTGCTGTACGAGGCACGGGTCGAAGACGGCAGCGCGGTTGCCGACCCGGGGCGCGATCTCGCCAAGCTGGCGGTGTTCGAGCGGCACAGGGCGACAGGCAGGGTCGGTCTCGGTTTCGTCTCCGGCCTGGGCCTCGCGCGGGGGGCGCTGGCCGGCACCGTCGCTCACGATTCCCATAACCTGATCG
>WBUQ01000193.1 GCA_008933635.1 Desulfobulbaceae bacterium
CTCGATGACGCCGCCCTTCCGCTCCTTCAGGTTTCGCCGGTGGGCCAGCCACTTTTCCCTGGTGAACGTCGGGTCGAAATCGAAGACGGTCATCGAGGTCATCTCCTCCAGGCTGTAGCCCAGGCTCGAACAGGCATGGTGGTTGGCGCAGATCACCCGGCCGTCCGGTTCCTCGATCCTGAAGACGGAGATGCCGGCATGGTCGATGCAGAACTGGGTGAGCCGGAGATCGGACTCGGCGCGGAGCCGCTCGGTGATGTCGTTGTACATGACAATGGCGTTGGTCACCATCTCCTGGGCATCCCTGACCGGGGCCACCGTCACCTCGAAGACCGGCCCGCTCCCCTTCTCCCCGCATGACAGCAGGAACTGCGCGGTATTTCCCTCATCGAAGACCGAGCGGACCAGTGAGAGAAAACCCTGCTCCCTGATCCGGCCGTCGAGCAGGATATTGTAGTGTTCCGCCCCGTTGCCGCCGAACACCTGCATCACGTCCCGACAGGCCTTGTTCATCCGGATACGGGCACCGAACCGGTCGGATATCCATATCGGGTACGGATTCTGGTTGAAGATTCCATCAAGCAGGCTGGTGGTGCGGGTATGGGTCTTTTCGGCCTCCTTCCTGACCGTGATGTCGAGGAGCACCCCGTGCCAGCAGACGCCGCCTTCCGCCAGCGACTCCGGGCGGGCCATGCAGTCGTACCAGCGGACCTGGCCGTTGACGACCAGGCGCAACTCTTCCCGCCAGGGGCTGAGGGTCACCGAGTTGTGGGTCAGCTTGCGCTCGTAGTGCTCGCGGTCGGCCGGATGGATCAGGCGGAGGAAGAGGCCGGCATCGGCCAGCAGCTCTGCGGGCGCGACGCCGAGCAGTTCGAGGGCGTCGCTGCTGACATAGAGAAAGCTGCAGGGATGGTTCGTCTGGTAGAGCATCGAGAAGACCATCCCCGGGATATTGTCCTCGAGATGCTGGTACCTCTTCCGCCAGTCGATGCGGTTCTTTTCCGATCCCCCCTGTCGCGTCTTCCGTCCGGGCATCCGTCGACCTCCATCGCACCTGCTGTTCCCCCTTTGAGCATCCACCCTCACTTCATTACGCCACAGAAGACTCGCGCAAGGCAAGGACTTTCTTCCCGGTGCAAACCGCTATCCCGCTATCCGTGCGAGATCACGGCATTGTCGCATATGCCTGGAAGAAGGTGTAGCAGAAGGTGCCGCCCGGCCCAGCCGCCAGTTCGAGGTCGCGGATCCCTCCCTCCCAGCCGGCCGCGTCGATCAGTCCCGCGGCGATGGCCTGGTCCCGCACCCCCCGGACCATGGCGATAAAGGTGTTGCGGGCAAAACCCTCGGCCAGCCGCGGCCGGCTGTCATCGACATAGATCATCCGCGGCGTGACACGGGGCCCGGCAAATCCGGCCTCGGCCAGCAGCGGGAAGAGCCGGCGGCCGATCAGGGCGTCGCCGCCGAGGGCGGCCTGGACCTCCACCAGGCACTCGACCGTGCGCCGGGCGGCAGCGGTCTCCGGATGGCAGTAGAAGGACCCGTGATCGCCCTCGATGACGCAGATGCCGCCGCCGGGTTTGAGCAGCCGCCGCAGTCCGCGCAGGGCGCCGGCCGGGTCGGCCAGGTGCTCGAGGACGAAGCAGACGAAGATGTGGTCATAGGAGGCGTCGGCCCGCTCAAGGGCGAAGATGTCGCCCTGCTCGAAACGGACGTTGGAGAGGCCGGCTGCCTGCACCTTTGCCTCGGCCTGCGCCAGCGACTGCGGCGAGATATCGACGGCGACAAACTGCGTTCCGGGATTGTTGCGGGCCAGGTGCAGAGTCTGGCAGCCGGTGCCGCAGCCAGCCTCGAGCACCAGGGCCCCGTGAGGATACCGCACCTCTTCATGCAGCAGGCCGGCCAGGGTGTCGGCCTGATCCCTCAATCGCTCCGCTTCGCTGTCGCTGTACCCGTGAACATACCGCATCTCTTTCTCCCCTTCGCTGGTAGCTGTTTGACCAGGGCGAACCTGATCGCTTGACGGGCATGACGATACAGCAGGGAGGGCTCAGCCGTCTTGGACGGAATTGCTGTACTGGCCGGGGGTGTAGCCGAACAGGCGTTTGAAGACCCGGTTGAGGTGGCTCTGGTCGGCGAAGCCGGCGCCGCAGGCGGCGTCGGCGATGGGGATGCCGCGGCGGAGCATCGCCTGCGCCACCCGGGCCCGGTACTGCATCAGCCAGGCATGGGGTGGCAGCCCGGTGGCACGGCAGAACACCCGGATGAAATGATAGGGACTGAGGCCGGCGACGGCCGCCAGAGCATCGACCGATATCTCTTCGCTGAAGTTGGCCGCGATATGGTCCATGGCCCGGCGGATGCCGCGATGCTCGCGGCCGGCCGGCCGCTGGGCAGGCGGGGCGTCGGCATGGCGGGCGATCAGCCGGGTCAGCATGTGCAGGAAGACGGACTGCCGCTCCAGCAGCGGCACCGCCGCATCCTCGAGGCGCAGGTGGACGGAGCGGATCAGCGCCGCCAGTTGCGGATCGTCGAGCACCCCCGAGGTGAAGAACGGCAGCTCCGCATGCCGGCCGGCCATCTCCGCCGCCGCCCGCTGCAGCGTCTCGGCGCCGAAATAGAACATACGGTAGGTCCAGCCCGCCTCCGTCGCCGACTGGCCGGTATGAACCTCGTCAGGATTGACCAGATTGATCCGCCCTTGGCCGGCGACGACGTTCTCGCCGCGATAGTAGAATCCAAGCGCCCCCCGCTCGATCACTCCGACCCCGAATCCCTCGTGGGTATGACGGGCAAAGGTCGTGGTGACATAGGTCGCCTGCATCATCTGCAGACCGGGCAGTCCGGCAGGCTGCCAGATCCTGACCTGCTCCGGCGAAGCGGCGGCGGGCCCGTTCATTCCCCGCCCACCTGCCGGCAACCGGGACCGGCGATGGTGCTGCGGCCGCCAGGCCCGCTCTGAACCCTGATCCTGGTGGCGATCCGCTCCCGCAGGGCCGGCACGTGGGAAATCACCCCGATCAGCTTGCCGTCCTGCTGCAGGCCGGCCAGGGTCTGCAGGGCGGTCTCCAGGGCCTCCTCGTCGAGGGTGCCGAAGCCCTCGTCGAGGAACAGCGAATCGATCCGCACTTTGCGGCTGGCCATCTGCGACAGGCCCAGCGCCAGGGCCAGGCTGACGATGAAGCTCTCGCCGCCGGAGAGGTTCCTGGTCGAGCGGACCTCGCCGGCCTGGTAGCTGTCGATGACGTTGAGGTCCAGCGGCAGGCGCTCGTCGCGGACCAGCAGGTAGCGGTCGGTCATCCTGCGCAGCTGCCGGTTGGCGTGGCCGACCATGATCTCGAAGGTCAGTCCCTGGGCGAAATTGCGGTACTTCTTGCCGTCTGCCGAGCCGATCAGGCCGTGCAGCAGCTCCCAGCGATCGCACTCGCGCTGCTGGCTGCCGATGGCCGCCAGGCGCTCGCGCTGGCTCTCCCTGATCCGCTCGTTTTCCTGCAGCCGGTGGCGGATGCCGCCGATCTCCTGCTGCAGCTGGCGCTGGTTCTCGATCAGCTGCAGCTGCTGCCGCTCGACCTCGTCCCGCGGCTGGTCGGTCAGCCGCTTCCCGCGTTCGGCTGCCAGCAGCGCGGCCTTCTCCCTCTCCAGCGAGACCAGCCGGGTCTCCTCATCGACGAGCTGTTGATGCCTGCGCGCCAGGTCCTGCCGTTCGGCTTCCGGCAGACAGGCCGCGACAAAATCCTCCTCGCCGGCGAAACCGGCCCCGCGGAGCCCAGCCTGGAAGGCCTCTGCCGACGAGCGCAGCCTGACATCCCGTGTGGCGACCGCCTTTTCCAGTTCTTCAACCCTCGCGTTCAGGCGGTTCAGCTCCTCGCCGGCAGCGGCCGCCCCCTTCCGGGCTGCCTCCAGCTCCTGCTCCGCGGCATGGACGGCCCCGGCGAGGCGGGCCTCCTCATCGTCCGGCCTGCCGTCGCCGAACAGCTCCTGCCGGTCACGCGCCAGGGCGTCCCGCTGCCGGCGGAGAGCGTCACGCTGTTCCCGCTGCCTGCCGAGCTCGGCCTCCTCCTGCCGGATCTGCTCCGCCTGATGGCCCGTCTGCATTGTCAGGGCGGCGATCTGCCGATCGAGCTCCGCCTTCTGCTCCTGCAGCGCCAGCCACCGTTCACGCCGCAGGGCCAGCTGATCGAGGAGCGGATCGAGAGTGTCGAGGGCGACAGCTTCGCACCCGAACGGCCCGAGCTCATCCCGCAGCAGGCCGAGGGAGTGTTCGAGCTGGTCCTGGAGTTCCGCGGATTCCTTTTTCAGCCTCTCCAGCAGCTGGCCGGCGCTTTCCTGCCGGTGCTGGGCGGCCAGGGCCCCGCGGTCGGCTTCGGCCGCCGCCGCCCTGGCTGCCTCCAGCGATTCCCGCAGGACCTGCATTCCCTTCTCGAGCCTGTCGGCGGCCGGCACGATCCGGCCGCCGACAGGCTCGAGAAGGGAATGCAGG
>WBUQ01000037.1 GCA_008933635.1 Desulfobulbaceae bacterium
CGAGGCGATCTGGCTGGCCGGCCGGCCCAGCCCTCATTACCGGAAAAACCCTCAGGAGAGCACTGACTGATGCACTGGCAGAAAGACGAATTCATCATCACCGACAACCGGGACGATCTCGATATCGGGGTCATCCACCGATTTCTCCACGAATCCTACTGGGCAAGGGGGATTTCGCGGACCGTGGTCGAGAGGTCGATGGCTAACTCCCTCTGCTTCGGACTCTACCTCGGCGGCCGGCAGATCGGCTTCGCCCGGGCGATCACCGATCGCGCCACCTTCGCCTACCTCGCCGATGTCTTCATCCTGCCGGATTTTCGCCGGCGAGGCCTGGCCGCCTGGCTTGTCACCTGTATTGTCGGGCATCCGGAGCTGCAGGGCCTGCGACGGATCATGCTGGCCACAGCCGATGCCCATGGCCTCTACCGGGGCTGCGGTTTTTTGCCGCTGAAGTCGCCCGACAATTTCATGGAAATCGGCCGGGCCAACCCGTACGGCGACGGCCAGCCGGACTGAACCGTTCCCCTGGCCGGCACGAGGGGTGCATGAAACTGATCTGCCGGGATTTTCCTTTACAGCCCGATGAGTTGACAAACCGGGCGTGAGGCCATTTAATGAAGCAAGACCGATCAACGGAGCCAGGGCAAGAGAAAGGGGAAAGCCGTTGTCTTGATCGAATGAATCAGCGATGAGGTGAGATGCAGGTGCGGAACGGAAAATCAATTGCACGGACAGTATGCCTCGCTATCCTCGTGACTGCGCTGTCCCTGCATCCGATGATCGCCCGGGCGGATTCTCCCGGGGCGGGAAGCGGCGTGCAACCGGCTGCGATTACGGTGGTGATGGACAACAACTATCCGCCCTTCGTCTTTCCCGGCAGCGACGGCCGCGCCCAGGGAGTGCTCGTTGACCAGTGGCGTCTGTGGGAACAGAAGACCGGCATCCGGGTCAACATCGAGGCCATGGACTGGGACAGTGCCCTCAAGGGTATGCAGGAGGGCCGCTTCGATGTAATCGATACTATCTTCAGGACAAAAGAACGGGAGGGATGGCTTGCTTTCACCCAACCCTATGCCCGCCTGGAAGTGCCCATCTTCTTCAATCGGGAGATCGGCGGCATTTCGGGTATCGCTTCCCTCAGGGGTTTTGTCGTCGCGGCCAAGAAAGGCGATGCCGCGGTCGATCTCCTGCAGCGGGAAGGGATCGACAACCTGGTGCTGTTTGACAGCTACGAGGCCATCGTCCGGGCGGCGAAGGAGATGAAGGTCAACGTCTTCGTCGTCGACAAGCCGCCGGCGCTGTATTTTCTCTACAAGTTCAATATCCACGAACAGTTCCGGGAATCCCCGCCTCTCTACGTCGGCGAGTTCCATCGGGCTGTCGGCAAGGGGAACACCCATCTGCTGCGACTGGTTGAGGACGGGTTTGCCAGGGTGACCGAGGCGGAACTGCAGGCCATTGACAGAAAATGGCATGGCTCATCGATCCAGGATCATTTCCCGTATCAGCTCATCCTGCCGGCGGCGGCGATTCTGCTGCTCCTGTTCCTGGCCCTGATCGGCTGGAACCATCTGCTGAAACGGGCGGTGGCGCATCGCACCAATGATCTCCGGCAGAGCGAGGAGAGATACCGGCAGCTGTTCAATGTCGGTTCCGATGCCCTGCTGGTGATCGATGTCGACACCCGGTCGCTGATCAATGCCAACGAGGCGGCCGTCGAGCTCTATGGCTATACCAGGGAGGAACTACTGGCGCTCCGTATCACCGACCTCTTCGCCGACCCGGAGGAGGGGGAGGGCCGCCAGATCGTCAGCAGCCGCAGCGGTATTCTCCATATCCCGCTGCGATACCACAGGAAAAAGGACGGAACGGTGTTTCCCGTGGAGATCTCCTGCAGCTTCTTCGAGCTTGACGGACAGCGGCTGCGTCTGGCCGCGATGCGGGATATCAGCGAGCGGATGCGGACGGAGCAGGAACTGCGGGAGAGCCGTCAGTTCCTCAGCGAACTGATCGAGAACAGCGGCAACCTGATCTGTGTCAAGGACCGGGACGGGCACTATACCATGGTCAACCGGAAGTGGGAGGCAGTCACCGGTCTGCAGCGCGAGAACGTCATCGGCAGGACCGATGCCGACCTCTTCAGCGCCGGGGATGCCGAACAGTTCCGTCGCAACGACCTCGAGGTGATCGAAACGGGACGGGTGATCGAAAAGGAGGAATATCTCGATGACGCCGACGGCAGGCGCTTCTTCCTGGCGATCAAATTCCCCGTGTTCAGCGATGACGGCACCGTATCCGCGGTCTGCGCGATGATCACCGAACTGACGGAGCGGCGTCAGGCGGAAGAGGAGCGGGAGAGGTTGCGGGAACAACTGTCACAGGGGCGAAAAATGGAGTCCATCGGCCGGCTCGCCGGTGGCATAGCCCATGATTTCAACAATATGCTCGGCGTTATCCTCGGTCATACGGAACTGGCGATGTTGAAGCTCGGCCCGAAGGATCAGCTCTACGGCAACCTCAAGGAGGTCGAGAAGGCGGCCAAGAGATCAGCGGACCTCACCCGGCAGCTGCTCGCCTTTGCCCGCCGGCAGACGGTGGTGCCGAAGGTCCTCGACCTCAACGAGACCGTGGCCGGTATGCTGAAGATGCTGGAGCGGCTGATCGGCGAGGATATCGAGGTCGTCTGGCAGCCGGCCGGCAACCTCTGGCCGGTCAAGATGGACCCCTCCCAGATCGACCAGATCCTGGCCAATCTCTGCGCCAACTCGCGGGATGCCATCGCCGATGTCGGCAGGATAACGATCTCTACGACCAACGTCAGTCTCAGCAGCTCGTTCTGTGTCGGCCATGAGGGCTGCGCCGCCGGCGATTTTGTCATGCTTTCGGTTGCCGATACCGGTTGCGGGATGGAAAAGGATATGATCGACCTGCTGTTCGAGCCGTTCTATACCACCAAGGAGGTCGGCAAGGGCAGCGGGCTGGGATTGCCGACGGTCTACGGCATCGTCCGTCAGAACAGCGGCTTTATCAAGGTGGACAGTGAAGTCGGCGGTGGCACAACCATCAGGATTTACCTGCCAAGGCACCACGAAGTCACCGTTCACCGGCAGGAAATCCCGGCGGCGGCGAAAGGTGCTCCGGGCGATGCCACCGTGCTGCTGGTCGAGGATGAACCGGCAATCCTCGATATGGCCAGAATGATGCTCGAAAACCTCGGCTACCACGTGCTGACGGCGACGACGCCGGCCCAGGCCATCCGTCTCGTCTCGGATTATGGCGGCACCATCAACCTGCTGGTCACGGATGTCATCATGCCGGAGATGAACGGCTGGGAGCTGTCAAAGAAGCTGCAGGCGATCCAGCCCGACCTGAAACGGCTGTTCACCTCAGGGTATACCGCCGATGTCATCGCCCATCACAATGTGCTGGAGGAAACGGTGCATTTCGTGCAGAAGCCCTTCACCATCGAGGCCTTGTCAGACAAGGTGCGCGAGGCCCTGGCGGGTTGAGCGGGCAGAAGGCGGTTTCGTCAGGCGGGTGTTTACGATCGGCCCCCGCCACCGCCATTGCCGCTGCCGCCGGAACCATTGCCATTGCCGCTGCCGCCTCCACCGCCGCCGCTGCCACCGCTGCCGGAATCATTGCCATTGCCGTCGGATCCACCGCTGCCACCGGCTCCGCTACCGCCTGACCCGCTGCCGCCCGAACCGCCCGAACCGCCTGGACCGCTGCCGCCTGACCCGCCGCCGCTGCCGCCCGCTCCGCCGCCGCTGCCGGCCTCACTCCTGTTCCCTGAGCCATCGCCGGGCCCGCTCTGCAATTGCCCGGCGCCTGCCCCCCGGTTGATGGCTTCCCCGAAGCGCCGCGCGGTGGCCTCCATGTCCGCGCTGCTGCTCTCGACGGCCTGACGCAGGGTCCGCATCTCCTCGCTGCCGTACCCGCGCGCCAAGGCGGTGCCTATCAGCTCGGCCGTGGTTCCGGAGGAGACGTTCTGGCGGACCATCGTTCTCGCGGTGAGCAGGGTCTGAATCATCAGGCTGCGGGTTTGAGGATCGCTCATGTCCCGTGTCCTGGTATGCAGAGAGGCAGTGATCCGCATGGCCTCCTGTTCGGTCAGTCCGGCTGCGAGACAGTCGGCCAGTGTCGCTGTGAGCCGGTCATCCCGGGTCGGCGCGAGCCGCAGTGCCAGCCGCTCTGCAAGCCGGTAGCGGTCTCTGACCCTGGCGGTCGCCGTCAGGATTGTCTCCGGGGGGATACCCTTGGCGATACCCTCGTGGATCTTTGCCAGCACCGGACCGGCGGCGTCTGCCGGCCCGCCGTCGGCGCTCAGCTGCTCCCCGGCACGGAGCATCTGTTCTTCGGAGAACCGGGCCCGTCTCATCGCCTGGATCAGCGATGCCGCCTCCTCCGGCCGGATTCCGGCCTGTGTCAGCTGGCGCTCGATCGCCTGCGCTCCTGGCAGGGCAATCAGCTCTGCGCCCGGTTGCTCACCGGCGCCAGCCACTATAGCCGTCAGCAGGATGAGCAGTGCGGCAATACCTGTTTTCATTGTCGTCACTCCTTGTTCCGGACGACAGTCGCCCGTCTCCGGTGATCGTCCGTTCCGGGCAGATGGATGCAGTTCACCTGCCCAAAGTCATCGGCCTCGCGATAGCGGCAGTCGGGTATGTGCACAGTGCCGTCCACGAGGTAGAAATATCTGAACTCTTCGTCGGCGAGCCCCCTTTTCACCCACAGGCCGTCGGCGTCTCTGCCGAGGGCGTGGCGGCGGTAGTTGTCCCGGGAAGAGAGAAAGACCACGCTCCTGGCATCGGGCGCCTCGAGGTACAGCGTGACCTCGCCGGATTTCCCGCCGCCGAAATGGCTGGGGGCGGCGCATCCGGTGCAGAGCACAAGCAGGATGCCGCTAAGAAACCGGCGCATTGTCTCCTCCGACGACGATCACCGAGTTTTCGCCACCAAAATCGTCCTGCTCCCGGGTGGCCACCGAGGGATCGGCCATCCGGTTTTGTCCATCGATCATGTAGCTGTAACGGTGCTCGCCGGGAGGGACTTTGACGGTGACGGCCCAGTAGCCGGAGTTGCCGATTTTCCGCATCGGCAGCGGATTCCAACCGGTGAAGCTGCCAACGATCCGGGCCTGGCTGACCTGCGGCAGGTAGAGGACGAAGCGATGCTCAGTTGCCGGGGAGGGGCTGACCGGTTCGTCCAGGCCGGATTGCAGGAGAAATCCCAGACCGGCGAGGAGCAGCGCGGTGACGAAACCGGCCATCGGCGCCAGCCAGGTACGTATCCCTCTGTCCCGGAGAAAAACGGGGGGGTGGTTCGATTGCACTGTGGCCGGGGCTGTCTCCAGGGCAACAGCGAGTACCTTCTCCTGTTGCAGCAGTGCGACCGTCTCATCGGCGAACCGCCGGTCGTCCCGGACAATCCCGACGAAGGTGATTTTTTCATCCAGGTCCAGTTCGTCGTCGATGAACTGGGATATCAATGTTTCACTCATGGCCTTCCTCCTGCATGAGTTGCCGAATTTTTTGTCGTGCCCGGTGCACCTTGACCTTGACATTGGCGACGGAGTATCCCCGCATGTCGGCTATCTGCTGATAGTTCAGGTCGCCGCCGATAACCAGGGCGAGGAGTTCCCGCTCATCGTCGCCGAGCGATTCCATGGCGGTGAGGATCTTCCTCGATTGTTCACGCAGGATACAGGTTTCCTCCTGGTCGGGCCGGTTGCCCGGCAGGTCGTCCCGCAGGGGGACTGTCCGGCTGTCCCGCCGCCACTGATCGATGAAGAGATTGCGACCGATGCTGAACAGCAGGGCCGGGGTGTGCTCTCGATCCCGGTACCTTTCCAGGTAGCGGACGAAGGTCTCCTGAACGAGGTCAGCGGTCGCACTGACACTGCCAGTACGGCGAAGGAGATAGCCGTGGAGCCTGTCCCGGTTTTCCGTATAGAACTGTCGAAACCTGTCCATTGCAGATGTATAACGCAGATCCCTGTGCAAGGTTACAGAAATAATGCCGGAGAACGACCCGGGGCTCCATCCCCGTATCCCGGGTTGTCCCGAACGAATACATATTCCGTGCAAGGCAGGCAGGATCAGAGGTTGTCGGGTCCTCCATGACGTCATTATACCCCGGGAGGAAAAAAACCTGTAACCATTCCATCGCATCGTCGTTTCCGGAGCAGCGACAACAATGCCTGGACAGACAGCCGGATGGGCCGGCTGGCTGGCAGGCAGATGCCGAAAAAGGTGATGGAATGAATTGGAACAGGCAACTGGCACGGATCTGCATGGTGGGTATCACAGTGGTTTTCCTCTCCGCCCCGGCAGTGGCCGGCAACGGGTACGGACCCGGCGACGGGACGGGTAACGGTGGTGTCGGGCCACAGGACGGCACCGGTTATGGCCCTGGCGACTGCACGACGGCGATCCTGCAGCTGGACGGGCTTCCTCTGCTGGCCCAGGGTGGCGGTGGGAACGGCAACGGCGGCGGTAACGGCGGCGGTAACGGCGGCGGCAACGGTGGTGGCAATGGCAACGGTGGCGGCAACGGTGGCGGCAACGGTGATTGCGACGGCACCGGCAACAGTGCGGGGGGCAGCGGTGGTGGAGATGGCGGATACGGGCCGGGCGACGGTACGGGTAACGATGGTGATGGGCCCGAGGACGGCAGCGGCTATGGCCCGGGCGGTTCCGGGGACAACAGCGGATACGGGCCGGGTGACGGGACGGGCTATGATGGCGAAGGTCCGGAAGATGGGACCGGCTACGGTCCGGGTACCGGAATCTGCATCAACGCGTGACAGACCAGCCGTCCTGCGACAAGATAGACAGTCGCCGGTCAGCGCGGGATGAGCGGGGCGGGGATGTTCATTCCCCGTCCTCTATCCTGATTTCCCAGGAGATATCCATGATCTTCCGGTACATGGCGCTGACCCCGCAGTATGTGTCCATCGACAATTCAACCGCCCGCCGCAGCTTTCCGGCATTCAGTTGTCTGCCGGTGAACCGGTAGACGATGTGCATCGCCGTATAGACCGATGGGGTGTCGTCTGTCAGCTCGCCTTCGACAGTGATGGCGATGGCGGCGACCGGAATCCGCATTTTTTCGAGGATGGCTGCCACGTCGACGCCGGTGCAACCGGCCAGGGCAACCATCATCAGCATCTTCGGGCTGGCACCGCTGTTCTCTCCGCCGTGAGCGGCGCCGGCATCGGTTCGCACTTCGTGATCGCCCACTCTGGAAACAAAGGCCAGCTTGCCCTGCCAGGTGCAGGTGATGGTGTTCTTCATCCGGTAGAGGTACTCCTGCAACAAAGATTGTTCTGTGGAGCGGCCTCCCCTCCGGGCTGCCGCTCCTTCCACGTATTTCAGGCTACCCTTTTCCCGGTGAAAAGGCGAGCCTTCTCCGCCAGTCGTCCCTGACGATGCCGGGTCGCATCAGGCCTTCAATCGCCCTGTGCCGCGGTCTGGGGAGCGACGGTGTCCGTCTGGTCGGTGAGGGTCAGGAGAAACTGCACGACGGCGTCAACCTGGTCCTCGGTCATCCCGAGATTGCCGATGGCGTTGGTGACATTCTCCGCGACATCGGGTGTCAGGCCCATGGAATCCCTTGCATTCTTGAAATTGACCACGTCCCTCAGGGTGGGGAAGTAGCCGTTATGCCCATAGGGGGCGGTCTTCTCGACGTTGCGGAGGGTCGGGATCTTGAACTTGCCTTCCTGGGCTTTTTCCCCGACGACCGCACCCAGTCCGAGGTCATGTTCGTCCCCGGTAACCAGGGGATTTTCGGGGATACCGATGTTGGCGTACCCGAAACTGGTGAACAACGGCCCGTCACCTCTCGATCTCCCCATGAAATGGCAGGAACTGCAATGCATCTTGAACAGGCCCTGGCCGTATTCCTCAACCGGAGTCAGCGACCTGCGGTCGAAGCGTGAATTGAATTTCAGCACTTCGGGGGAACGTTCATAGGCGGCGATGGCCCTGGCGAAGAGGTTGTATGCCTCGTCTTCCTGGTCGAATGAGTCGAAATCATAGACAATTTTAAATTCCTCGGCGTAATTGCCTTCGATGACCTCAACGATTGCCGCTACGTCCGGCATGTTCATTTCCACCGGGTTGAGCGGCGGTCCCTGCGCCTGCTCCGCCAGCGGATCTCCCAGCAGCGAGCCGTCGGCCCGGCTGTCCCAGAACAGACCGCCGAAGTATTCGCCGGTTCTTTTCGTTTTGTAGCGTGCCGGACTGTAGCCGGCATATGCCGCAGTAGGGGCATTGCGTCCTCCCTTCTGGACCCCGTCGGCGCCAGTGGAAACGAACGAATTGTAAGGATCGGCGGCGTTTTCCGGATCGGCGAAACCGGTCGCTTCGTCGTGGCAGCTCTGGCACGACTGTGTCTGGTTGAACGAAAATTCGACATCCATGTACATCGCCTTGCCGAGTTGTTCCTCCGGTGTCAGGTCGACTGCCATCGAGGTGTTTGCAAGACAGCCGAGGGTTACAGCCAAAGCGCAAGCCAGTATTCGTTTCTTCATTGTGCCGCCTCCGTTGAAATGGGTTCTGAAGTGCCCGGGAATCATGACATTTTCCGCACGCAATTACCCATGCGGATTCATCACCCATCCGACAGAAGGACGGAGGATGTGTTCCCGATACGGGTGATGGCGTGCAGGTCTCAGATATGCAACGCTTGAGGCGGGGTGAGGTTACGGATTATTTGTGATAGGATGGAGGGGGCCGGCAAGCCCATGTCGCAGCCGGCCGTGATGGGGCGGAGGTCCCGCCCGGATGCTGCACGGGCGGGATGCCTTCAATCGTCAGTCGGTCGGTAAGGCGGTCTGTTCCGCGAGGCCATTCCTGACACAGTGAATGCGCATGAACCGGAGACGGGAGGCCCGGGGAGGGGCGTTCGAATTTCTCCTCACTCCGCTTTGCGGTCGAGGATGTCCCGCAGTTTCCGCAGCAGTTCGGTGGGAGTGGCCGGTTTGGGCAGGAAGTCGAAATGCTCCTCGAGCAGGCCCTGGCGGCGGATGATGTCGGTGGTGTAGCCGCTGGTGAACAGGGCCTTGATATCCGGTCGCAGACGGCGGATTTCCTCGTACACTTCCCGGCCGTTCTTTTTCGGCATGATCACGTCGAGAAACAGGCAGTCGATCTGTCCGCCGAAGGCCCGGTACTGGTGCAGGCCGTCCTCGCCGTCCCCGGCCTCGATGACCCGGTAGCCGAACTGCTCCAGTACGCCCCGTTCGAGGTGGCGGAGAACCGCATCGTCCTCTATCAGCAAGATCGTTTCGTTGCCTCCCCTGGGGGGAGCGGAGGCGCCCAGATCCTCTTCCCTGATCGCCGTGGTTGTCGGCAGGTAGATCCTGAAGGTCGTCCCCCTGCAGATTTCGCTGTAGACGTTGATCTCGCCGTTGTGCTGTTTGACGATGCCGTGGAGAATCGACAGCCCCAGGCCGGTGCCCTTGCCGGATGCCTTGGTGGTGAAGAACGGTTCGAAGATCCGCATCCTGGTGGCCTCATCCATGCCGCAACCGGTATCGGAAACGGCTATCTCCACATAGCGCCCAGGCGGCAGGGAGGCAAGCGACGGAATTTCACCGCCTGCCAGGTTGACCGCGCGGGTGCCGATGCTGAGGATGCCACCTTCCTGCATGGCGTCCCTGGCATTGGTGGCGAGATTCATCAGCACCTGTTCGATCTGGCCCCGGTCGGCGATCAGCACGAGATCCTCATCGGCCAGTTCGGTTCTCAGCTCGATGTCTTCGCCAATGATCCGGGATAGGAATGTCTTGAATTGCCTGATGCAGTCGTTGATATCGAACGCTCTCGCCTCCATCTCCTGCTTGCGGCTGAAGGCGAGGAGACTCTTGGTCAGGGCCGCCGCCCGCTGCGACGACCGCAGGATCTCGTCGACATAGGCCCGGTTGGCGCTGTCCCGGTCGATCTGCATCTGCAGGAGGTTGGCATAGCCAATGATCGCCGTCAGGATATTATTGAAATCATGGGCTATGCCTCCGGTGAGGATGCCCATTGCCTCGATTTTCTGGGTCTGCCGCAGTTGCGCCTCGAGCTTTCTCCTCTCGGTAACATCCTCTAACGTGCCGTCAATCCAGTCGATGTTGCCGGAGCCGTCATGGTGGGCCTTGGCGTTGGCGGCAACCCAGATTTCAGTCCCGTCTTTTCTCTGCATCAGGATTTCCCGTTTGGTGAGATGGCCGCTGCGGCGGAGTTCTTCCAGTTGCGGGCTCCGGTCCCGGGCATCCGGATAGAGGGCGGAGATGGAGGAGGCCATCATCTCCGCCATCGAATGATAACCGAACATCGCCACCATGGCCGGGTTGACCTGGATGAACCCGCCCGCATCGTCAGGCGCGCAGCGGTAGACCCCAAGCGTCAGGTTGTCGACCAGCGTGTGGTATCGCTGTTCGCTGGAGCGCAGTGCGGCCTCGGCGATGCTTCGCCTGCGGATATTGATCAGCAGGACGACCACCGTGATGAACATGGCGGCAAAGCCGATGCTGATCCCCCAGATCAGCTTCTTGTTGACCGTATAGAATGAGGGCGGATGGTTCACGATGTCGCTGCCCGGCGGGAGACTCTCCGGCCGGATGGCGAACCGCTGCATCTGTTCGAAGTCGAAGCGCAGACGGTTCGGACTCTGCATGACGACCGGGATGGATCCGGCAGGTTCTCCCGCCAGGATCCGCCGGGCAATCCTGCCGGCGGTCTGTCCCTGGGCGTAGCCGCTGGTCAGCATGCCGCCGACGATGCCGTAGCCGAGGTGGAAGTCCCACAGGCCATAGATTGGCACCCGGCTCCCGGACGACATCGCACCCGGCACTTCAAAGAAATCGACATAGCTGCCGGTCAGGTCCTGCTGGTAAACGGTGAGCAGGACGAGGCTGCCGGCGCTGAGTGAGGCGACCCGTTCGATCAGGTCCCGGACCGGCAGATCCGGCAGGATGTCGATGTCGACCCGGTCGCGGTAGCGGGGGAGCAGGTCGGAGAGCTTGTTCTCGACGATGCGCCCGGTGGTCGTGTGGTCGATGACGACATGGATGGTTCTGGTATCGGGATGGAGACTGAGCATCAGGTCGATGGTGGCGGCGATGTCGGCGTCTTCATTGACACCGGTATATCCCCGGCGGCCGGCGATTTTGCCTGGGTCGAACCAGTTGATGCCGCAGAAGACCACCGGGACCGCACCGAAGATGTCATCGCGGAAGAGGAGGAGAAAATCGAAGGCGTCGTTGTCGGTGGCGATGATCAGGTCAAAAGGGGTTTTCCTGTATTTGGTCGAATAGAGGGTGCGGAGGGTGGCGGAATAAATCGGGCCGTGAATCCATTTGGTACCCATGAACTCGATGAAGAAGCTGCATGACTTTCTGTCGGGATCGATGCTTTCCAGAATTCCCAGCAGCTGTTCATCGGTCCATTTGTACCCCTGGTGATAGGAGTTGAGGATGAGGATATTCTTTTTGTCCGCGGACGCTGCGGTCCCGGCCCAGAGCAGGACGAGCGCGAAGGGGAGAACCAGCAGGAAAGGGCGGAGGCTGCGCACGATTCATTCCACCGGGGCGAAGGAGGTGTGTGGGACGAAGGCTCTTCTTCATTGTACTGCCATGGCGCTGCTTGTCAAATGGGGCTTCCTGAAGGCGATCGGCCCGGGTCGGAGATCCTGTCTCCCGCCTACTCCCGCTCGAGCAGGTATTTCCCGCGGATCTTCTCGAATCGTCCCTTCCTCTTCGCCACTTCATAGGCATTCTGGAGTGTTGTCAGCAGTTTCGGAGAAACGGATTGCTTCGACAGGCCGAAATAGACCCAGTCCTGGTTGACGATGAAGGGATGTACGGCGAAATCCCGGTACAGGGGGTTGGTGCGGATCTGGTGCATGACGTTGTAGCCATAGCCGAGAAAACCGCTGAGCCGGGCGAGGGAAAGCTTCCGGGCGCTGAAATTGACGTTGCCGGCCTCCTCCAGCCTGCTGCTGAAATCCGGGTCAAGGCGCCGCTTCCGTTCGAATGCGTCGCCGTAGAGCTTGCCGCGGTCGATTCCGACCGGCTTCGGGAGCTTCTTGAAGTCCTCGAGGGAGGCGACGGCCAGCGGCGTGTCGGCCCTGGTCACCAGCAACACCGTCTCGTCGAGCTGCGGACCGATGAACGAAACGAACTCCCGCCTTTCCTCGGTGATGGACATGTTCGGCATCAGGTCGATAGCACCTGTTTTCAGGGACTGGATAGCGCGGGAGAAGGGGAGCGGGACATAGACGGGGGTGCAGGCTGTTTCTGCGAGCAGCGCCTCGGTCAGTTCGATGCTCAGCCCGCTCCACGTCCCGGAGCTGTCCCGGATGTAGAAGGGCGCGTAGGAGTTGTCCTCCGGCACCCTGACCCGCAGTTCACATGCGGTCGCGATCCGGGAGAGCGTCAGGATGGTCAGAAGGATCGCGAGCAGGGGGGCCTTGTTCATCAACGGAGATGTCCCGGCGAGGGTGCCGCTGTCGTCTGGTATCATAGCGGTGTCTGCTGCAAGCGGTGTTGAAGCTGAGAAAATTGCTCCCGTGAACCTCCGTCCTGTTGTTCGCCTGTCCGCCCAGGCAACGATGCCCTCATCCCCTCCCCGGTCACGGGATCAGGCCCGGACCCGAACGACAGGTCAGTGCCAGTCGAAATGGGCCCGGATGTTCCTGGCCACGATATTGATCGGCAGGCTGGCGGCCCTGGGAAAGTGAGCGACGTTCGGTATCGCCGGGCTGATCGGGTGGATGCCGACCACTGCGGTGCTGACGAAGTCCCAGCCTGCAGCGAGAAAGGTGTCGATATAGGTCTGAGCGTCCGGGAAGGGGATCGGGAAGAGGGGATTCGGGTCGGGAAGCAGGCTGAAGATGACATTCGGGCAGTTGCGTTTCTGCACTTCCACGAGGAAATC
This sequence comes from Desulfobulbaceae bacterium, assembly GCA_008933635.1. Taxonomy (GTDB): domain Bacteria; phylum Desulfobacterota; class Desulfobulbia; order Desulfobulbales; family Desulfocapsaceae; genus Desulfoprunum. The sequence goes on from WBUQ01000037.1 coordinate 12,933, forward strand.
CTTCGGTGTCGTCTTCGATTCCTGCAGGGTGGAAACCCGGGCATAGATTCTGATCGTGCGGCCGTCGAGCAACTGGATGTCGCGTTCGTTGCGGTTAAAGCAGCCGGTCAGGCTGCGGAGCAGGGACGACTTGCGAGTCCCCGGTTCGCCGATGAGCAGGTAGGCGTTCAAGAAGGTCTCCTTCGCTGGTGAGGCAGCATGGGCAGCCGGCCCTATTTTCTCCCCGCCGGATCAAGCCGGAGGATGCATTTCCGGAACAGGTGGTTGCCGTGGACGGTGATGAGGTCGCCGGATTGCTTTTTCAGGGCGCCGAGATCGCCCGCGACCACCGGTCCGATCAGCTTCATGTATTCGTACAGGGTCCGCAGGTTTTCCGAGTGGAAGGAAACGTGCAGTCCGTTGGCCCACATCGACGCCTTGTCGAACTGGCTGCTGATATGGGATGACACCAGATTGTACTCGTCGGCGTTGTCGAAGATGAAGACTGTCACGCCCATCGCCTTCAGGCGCTGGGCCAGGGGGCGGATCTCGCTCTCGATGGACTTGCCCTTGCTCCGCTGCTTCTGGGTTGCGGCGAAGATGACCAGACCGTGCAACGGCCGCTGTTCCGCCTCCAGCAGAGCGTAACGGAAGATTTCCGGGAGGTCGAAATCGCAGGGAGAGCCTTTCACCGCATCGGCGAATTTCTGCAGTTCCTTGTGCTGCGCGCTCAGCCAGGGACTGGCCTGCACTCCGTCCTCCCTGTCCTGACGGGTATAGCAGACGAACTGTTTGCTGACCTCCGTCCCCATCTCTTCAAAGGATCTGGTCAGAAACGGCGCGTAATCGCTGGTCAGCGACGACCAGAACGATTCGTTCATGTAGGTCGAGTCAACCGCGAGGATGATATTGAATTCTTTTGTGTTTTTTGTCATTTGCGACCATTTTTCAATTCGGGGGTCATGTCGCCGCGATGGCGGGGCGATTGGACTGATCGACCAATATGTCGTTTTTTTCACCCTTTTTCAAGTGCTTCAATCGCAATGTGCCGATGCCGGGAACGGGCATACCCGGCAGCCGTTTACAGCAGTTTTTTGATATGGCGGGCGAGCAGCTTGAGATCCTTGTACTGGTGGTTGTCGCCGGGAATCTCGACGATCTCCACCGACTCGATGCCTGCGACCGCGTCGCGCAGGCTGGCGCAGGAGCCGACGATGTCATTGGCCTGCTGGATGAACAGGCGGTGACCGGTCAGACCGGCAACCAGCTGGCGCAGGTCGATGTCCTGTTCGCGGAAGGCGGTGACCGGGGTGCCGATCAGGACCATCTTCTGCGGGGCGATGATGCCCCGGCTGCAGGCCACCAGGCCGATCATCACCCCCAGCGATTTGGCGACCAGCAGGTCGATTTCGCATCCCCGCAGGCGCTCTACCTCGCCGTGGAAATTCAGGCACTGTTCGCCGCCACCGTCCCAGTGGCCGTAGTGCTGAACGGTCATGTTCCTGTCGTCCGCGGCGAATTCCTGCAGCAGGTTCGCCGCCCATTTCTCCGTTTTCTGGTTGATTCCCGGTAGGGCGAAAATGTTCATGTTGACCTCGCGTGGCTGTTCTGGCGGTTAGCGGACCGGCCTGGAAGAACCTGGGCCGGTCCGGTCTGTCATTGACCTTGCGGATATGACCGGTCCATCAGTGATCCGGCTGGCAGATGGCGGCAGAACCGGCACCGGTAAGCTTCTTCAGGTCCGACGGGCTGAGTTCGATTTCCAGTCCCCGGCGGCCGGCACTGACGAATATCGAGGCGAGAGGGTCCGCCGAGGCGTCGATGATGGTCCGCAGCCGCTTCTTCTGGCCCAGCGGGCTCACCCCGCCCAGGACATAGCCGGTTGTCCGCTCGACATCCGCCGCTGCGGCCATGGCACATTTCTTGACGCCTGCGGCCCTGGCGAACAGCTTCATGTTCAGCATCGACGACACCGGGATCACCGCCACCGCCAGTTCCCGGTCGTCGAGGCTGACAACCAGGGTCTTGAATACCTGCCCCGCCGGTACGCCGAGCTTCTCCGCGGCTTCCATGCCGTAGGAATCGGCGGCGGGGTCGTGCCGGTATTCATGGATCGTATAGCGGATTTTCGCCTTTTTGGCGGCGTTGATGGCCGGGGTCATGGGTGCGGTGGTCCGTGGTTCGGGTGAAGCGAATTCGCGGCAGAACGCCTGCCAGCCTCTTTTCGGGCGTGAACGGGAATCGAGTGTTTCCGCATGCCTGTCCATCCGTTTCTTCTTCTTACACAAAGACGGGAGCGAATTCAACTGCGGTGGGCAGGAGGGCGAAGCGAAGGCAGCGCAACCTCTGCTGACAGGGCCTGGTTGCGGTTTTCCCGTTTCCTGTTATTCCAATGGCTTAATAATCCGGCTTGGCCGGCCGATACGAGCTGGGTGGGCGATTGCGGCCCGACAGGGGACAGGCCAAGAACGTCGAGGTTGCGTTGCAGGCCTCGATCATGGCGATTTTATTTCACTAATTCATCTCTGCCGGGTATATTGCCAATCGGACATCGGGGGGTATTCAACCTTTGACAGGAGTTGCCATGGCCAGTCTCTCTTTCAAGTCGATGAAATTCACCACGAAACTCTTCTCGGCGGTCGTCCTGCTCTGTCTGTTGTCGATAGTCATCATCTCGGGCAACGCAGTCTGGATGTCGCAGAACGGGCTCAATACCCTGGGCCGGAATGCCCTCGAACAGATCCACGGCTCGGTCTATAACTCCTTGCTGACCTATAACCAGACCATAGGTCGCAAACTGGAGAGCGATCTCAAGATCTTCGACAAAGAATTGCAGACCTGGGGCAGCCCGATGCTCGACACGGCGAACACCACCCCGACGACCATCGTCAACCAGGTGACTCAGCAGTCTGAAAAGGTCGACCTGCCGCGCCTGCTGGCCGGGGCCAACCCGATCAGCGGTTCCGACGAGATCGTTGACAGTGTCACCGCCAGCACCGGCAGCGTGGCGACGATCTTCCAGCTTATCGACAACAGGCTGCTGCGGATTTCGACAACGGTGAAAAAACCTGGTGGCGAGCGGGCGACAGGCACCTATATCCCGGCAGACAGTCCGGTCTACAAGACGATAGTCCAGGGACAAGTCTACAAAGGCAAGGCCTTTGTCGTCAACGACTGGTACCTGACCGCCTATGCCCCACTGCGCGACAGCGACGATACCATCGTCGGTGCACTCTTTGTCGGCCAGATCATGCTTGCCCCGGAAATACAGAGCTATATCTCCGGCACCAAGCTCAATGATGGCTATTTCTTCGCCTACACCGAAACTGGCGATTTCGTCATCCATCCCACCTTTGGCAAGGACGATAACCTCTTCAAGATTGTTCCGGCCTTCGCAGATCACAAAGAAGGTTTTATTGAATATGAGCATGGCGGCGAAGATAAGGTCGCCTTTGTCAAGTATATCAAGGAATGGGGTATGTACCTGGCGATCAACATCTCCCACGCCGGCATCGACAACGGTCTGGCGGCGAAGATGATCCGTAACAACCTGCTGGTCGGCCTGGTCGTCGTCATTGCCGCCGTCCTGATCACCATCCTGCTGGTCCGCACCATCAACAGGCCGCTGCAGGATCTTGCCGCCAAGAGCGTCAAGGTCGGCGAAGGCGACTACACCATCACCTTCGAAGCCGTAACCGACGACGCGATCGGCCAGCTCGCCAGGTCTCTCGGAGTCATGGTGACCAAGGCCAGGGAGATGCTGGAGGACATCATCCACTCATCGCAGGCCCTGGCCGCCGCATCGACCGAACTCGCCTCCATTTCCGAGCAGATGGTCAGCAACGCCGATGCGACGGCCCGGATCGCCGACACGGCTTCCGGCAACGCCCGGGATGTCTCGGACAACATGACCTCGATCTCGGCGGCGATGGAGCAGTCGGCGACCAACCTCGATATGATTGCCTCCGCCTCCGAGGAGATGGGGACCACGATCAGGGAGATCGCCGAGAACAGCTCCCGGGCGCGGGCGACAACCGAAGACGCGGTTGAAAAGGCCCGGAAATCCCATGACGGCGTGCGCGAACTCGGCGAGGCGGCCCGGGCCATCGGCACGGTGACCGAGACAATCACCGATATCTCCGATCAGACCAACCTGCTGGCGCTGAACGCCACCATCGAGGCGGCACGGGCCGGCGAGGCGGGCAAGGGCTTTGCCGTCGTCGCCAACGAGATCAAGGAACTGGCCAAGCAGACGGCGGCCGCCACCGGCAAGATCCGGGAGGCGATCGAGGATATCCAGAACCAGACGGGCGAGACGGTCAAGGACATCGAGTCGATCACCGTGGTTATCCAGGACGTCAACGATGTGGTCAACAGCATCGTCAGCGCCGTTGAAGAGCAGTCGATCACCACCGCGGAGATCGTCAACAACGTCAGCCAGGCGTCCCAGGGGATCACCGAGATCAACGAGAATATCGCCAGCAGCAGTGCCATGACGGCGCAGATGTCGGATGGCGTCGGTCAGGTCAAGGAACGGTCGGTCGAGGTGATGAGCAACAGCCAGTACGTCCGCAGTTCGGCCGACGAATTGTCGCAGCTGTCGGAAAAACTGACGGCCCTGGTATCACGATTCAGGATTTAGCCCTTTTCCGGGTATCGGCGATCCGGCCAAGGTCCTGCGGCCGGACCGCCGATACCCTCTTCACCCGCGCAGCCCGGGATCATCCCCCTTCACCATACAACTCCTTGACCTTCCTGCGATCCGGGGAGCCGTCCGCCAGCCGCGGCAGTTCGTCGACATACTGGACGTACTGGGGTTTCTTGTAGCGGGCGATTCGTTCGCCGACAAAGTCGATCAGCTCCCTGGCGGACAGGCTGTGGCCGGGAAGCAGCTGGCAGACCGCCTTGATCCCCTCCTTCCATTTCGGGTCCGGAACCCCGATCACCACCGTCGCGGCGATGGCCGGATGCAGAAGGATGGTGTTTTCGACCTCCGCCGGATAGACGTTTTCGCCGCCGGGCTTGATCAGTTCCTTCTCCGCCTTCCGCCCCTTGTAGTGCAGGAAGCCGTCTCCATCGAAGCGGCCGAGGTCGCCGGTGTGATGCCAGCCGCGGCGGAAGGCGTGGGCCGTGTCCGCCTCCAGGTTGATATAGCCCTTGAAGACCATCGGCCCCCGGACGACAATCTCGCCGGTTTCGCCTTCCCCGACCGGTCGGCCGTCGTCGTCGACAAGGTCGACCTCGGCCGCCGGCACCGGCCTGCCGGCCGATCCCGGTCGGTCGTCGTAGCGGCTGACCGTCGTCAGGCAGCTGGTTTCGGTCTGGCCGAAGAAGCTGTAGAAAGTGCCTCCCGTGGTGTTCTGGTATCGGACGATGGTGTCGGGAGAGTCAAGGCCGATGACCTTTTTCAGTGAGGAGATATCCGCCCCCTCTTTTGTGCCGTGATCGAGCAGCGCCCCGAGGATCGGGGCGAAATCGAACATCACCGTCGCCTTCTTCTCCGCGATCAGGCCGACGGCGGCCCCGGCGTCGAATTTGGCCAGGTTCAGGCAGGCGGCCCCGGCGTGGAAGCAGCTCATCGTTATGCACAAGCCGCCGACATGGAACAAGGGCAGGACGTTGAGGTGCACGTCGTCCGCCTGCAGCGACATCGCCCGGATGAACTCGAGATTGGAGAAGACCAGATTGGCATGGCTGAGCATCGCCCCGCGCGGCCGGCCGGCGACAGCGGCGGTGTGGATGATGAAGAAGTCGCTGTCGGCCGGGATATCCTCGGCGGTAAAATCCGGGCTTTCTGCCGGCAGGCGGGGGAAGGCGGCAAGCATCGTCCCCGGTTCCGCCAGCGAATGGAAATGGCGGACCGTGGAGAGCTTGTCCCGGATCTGGGCGATGGTCTCCTCGAATTCCGGGTCGGCGAAGACGATGGCCGGTGTCCCGTCGTTGAGGTTGAAGGCGACCTCGCCCGCGGAAAGACGCCAGTTCACCGGCAGCATCACTGCGCCGAGAGCGGCGGCGGCACCGTAGAGGAGAAAGAATTCGAGGCTGTTCTTGCCGAGAACGCCGATCCGGTCGCCGCGGCCGACCCCGAGGGCTCTGAGCGCCGCAGCCAGGCTGTCGGTCATTCTCCTGAATTCGGCAAACGAGACGGATCTGCCGGTGCCGGCCTCGTACCAGGCCATCCTGTTTCCGTACAGCCTGGCGTTGCGGCAGATGATGCGGTAGTGGGTAAGATCGTTCAGGGCCATTTTCTCCTCGTCGGTTGGGTTGGATGTTGTCGTTCTGCTGTCGGACAATCAGGGCGATCGTCCTTCTTGTTCCTGTAGGCCGTGGGGCGACGCTGGTACCTGCCGGTTACCGAAGGGGCAGATGTGCAGGCAGAGGCCGCACACTGCCGTTTCCGGGTCCTTTTTCCGCATCATGCTGAAATAGCGGTCGCATCTGCCGGCGTCGAAGCGGGCCGACCGTGGTTCATCCGCCCGGAATGGCCTGCCGGTGAAGGCCCTGACCGGGCAGATGTCGACGCAGAGCCGGCAATCCCCGCACTTCTGTTCCATGGCCTGGCCGGTCGCGGCCAGCGGCGCGTCGGTCAGCAGAGTGGCCCAGCGGACCCTCGGTCCCATGTCGGGGGTGATCAACAGACAGTTCCTGCCGATCCAGCCCAGCCCGGCGAGGTGGGCGGCCAGCTTGTGCGGAAAGATGGCGCAGAGCTGCTCGTCGTCGATCCGTTTCGAGGCGGCGACGGGATAAGCGTGCCAGCCGCGGCGCTGTACGGTGCTGGCCAGGCGGGAAACGATCTGGTCAAGCCGGGTGTTGATGACGTCGTAGCAGTGTGATCGGTAGCTGACGGCGGCCGGTCGCTCGATGGAACGGCGGAGCTGATCGACGACGGGATGGAGCAGGGCGACGCCGATGGAGACGGCGCGGGGGTATCCGGCGATATCCTCTCCACCCTGGCCGGAGATCATGCCAGAGGCCGGCGTCAGGTCGGCAATGCCGAAATAATCGGCCCCCAGGGCCATGGCCGAGTCGTGGAGCTCGGTCCGGAATGCGTTCTCGGGCATGGGTTGGCGGCAATGCGGCGTTCTCAGTGGTCGGCATGTCAGAGCCCCTCCCCCCGGACCCGCCGTCGGTCCGGGGGGAGGGGGCTCTGTCTTCATCCTCTGTCGATGGGCCTTCAGATCCCGTCCATGTGCTGCTGCTTATAGGTTTTGACCGTTTCTTCGTCAACAAAGTGGCGGATCCGGCTGAGGCAGGCTTCGTCGGTGCAGACTTTCGGCATGATCTCGGTCAGTACTTCCGTGATCAGACGTTTCTGTTCGCTTGGCTCGAGGGCGAGCACCGCATCTTTCAACTGATTGAATTCCATGATAATTCTCCCATTTTTGATGTTGTCCGCGCAGCGTGCGGAGACCTGCCCGGTCGTTCACCGGCCGGTTCAGGCATACTTTCCGCGCCACTGCATGGTGTAAGTGCCCCCTGATCGGCTGCAGGCTGCCAGTTCCCCCTGTCACCCGGGTCTCCTGCCACCGGTGCGGCATGCCGCAGACCTGGCTGCCGGGGGCAGTTCAGCCGGGCATATTCCAGTGCTAGTTTTTCCAGCGTACCGTCCGCCATCAGCTTGCCGATGGCGGCGTTGATCTTCGGCATCAGGCCGGCATGCCGCGATTTCCTGCTCATCAGCAGGTGGAAGTTGACGGGGCCGAAACGGACGTCGGTCTGGACGATGTCCGCTGTCAGACCGTATTGCCTGATCAGGCGGTTCATCGAGATCGGGGCGTCGATCATGATGTCCGCCCGCCTTTTTGCCAGGAACTGGACGAGATTCTCATCGTTGGGGACGTACAGGGTCTTGATGCCCAATGAATCGATATTCTCCTTGTGCCAGCCATTACCCTCGTTGGTGACCGGGGTCAGGTCCAGTCTGATGATGTCCATCGGTGTCCCGATCTTCCTGATTTCATCGAGCCGGGGATGACCGGCGTAGGCGTACACATGGAGATCCATCTTCAGCAGCGGCTCGTCGCTGGCGATGCTGTAGAGCAGCCGTTCCCTGGTCGGCACGGAAATCAGGAAGTCAGCGTTGCCATCCTCGACCTGTTTCTGGGCCCGTTTCCACGGGTAGGATTCAAAGGCCAGCCCCATCCCGAGTTCCTGGACCATCACCCGGTCGAGGATGTCGATGAACAGCCCCTTCCAGCCGTAGCGGCTGCCGTGATCGGGTGTGTGGAAGGGCGCCCCGGGAGTCCCGACGGCGCAGACCAGGACCGGTCTTCCCTGCTCGGCACAACGGCCATGACTGGGGATCATCAGGAGGAAGGCTGTCAGCAGCAGGAGCGAAATCCTCATCGGTATCTCCATGGATAAGAGGCGGTCAGGCAGACTGCCTTCCGCTCATCGTCCGGTGGCGATGGAAAAGAGGGGCTGCTCGATATGGGTCCCTTTGCATTGCGGGCACTTCCCCGGTTTCTTCAGCCTGTTCCGTTTTGCGAAGAGGTAGCCGCAGCCGGTACATCGAGCAGGGGTTATATTCAGTATACCCGTCCGCTGCATCTGTTCAAGGTGGCTGTAGATTTCTTTTTCGGACAGTCGGATCTCCCGGGAGAGAAGGCTGACCGAAAGGCATTGGCCGGCGAGAAGGTGCATCAGTTCCTGCCGGATGGTCAGATTGCGTTCCCGGGGGATGGTTTCTTTCTTTTTCACCGGTATTGTCCTTTCGATCCGGCACCAGCTGCCGGGATCAGCTCTTCCTCTCCGGCGGCGCAAGGGCAGCGGGATGGGGCGACGGACAGGAAGAAGAGATGGTAGTGGTGTGCAGAGATGCGTTTGCTGGTATGATAGATAATGATCAGTCGCGGTGTCAACCCGGTTGCCGGGCCAGCCGATCTGAGCGGTCCGGTGCGGCAATGCCCCGGAAACCAGGGAAAAGCGGGAATTGGAGGAACGCAATGCATATCGGTCTGGCCCTCGGTAGTGGTTCTTCCCGCGGCTGGGCGCATATCGGTGTCATCAGCGCCCTGACCGAGCAGGGCATCATCCCCGATATCGTCTGCGGGACGTCGATCGGGTCGCTGGTCGGGGCATCCTATGTGTCCGCTACGCTGGAAAAGCTGGAGCAGTGGGTGTGCTCGCTGACAAAATTCGAGACGGTACGCTTCTTTGATATCAATTCCTCGCTGAATGGCTTTGTCGACACGGATCGGCTGCACCGTTTTCTCAACGAATATGTCGCCAACGATGAGGCGCAGATCGAGGACCTCGGCAAGCAGTATGCCGCCGTTGCGACTGAGCTGGAGACCGGCAGGGAGGTGTGGCTGACGAAGGGGCCGGTGCTGGAGGCGGTCTGGGCGTCGATCTCGCTGCCCGGCCTCTTTCCGGCGATCCGACACGGAAACAGGTGGCTGGTGGACGGCGGTCTGGTCAATCCGGTTCCGGTTTCGGTCTGCCGCGCCCTCGGGGCCGATATCGTCATAGCCGTCAACCTGAACGGCGATATTGTCGGCAAGCATTTCCAGAAATCCCCGGCTATTACCAAAAAAGTCGAGAACCACGGGGTGATCGACAAGCTCAGCAATCTCGTTACCGAATACACCTCGTCGATATTCTCCCCCGCAAAAAACGTGGCCCAGCCGCCTGGCCTGTTCGAGGCCATCGCCGGCTCGGTCAATATCACTCAGGACAGGATCACCAGGAGCCGGATGGCCGGCGATCCCCCGGATATCCTGCTGGCGCCGAAACTGGCCCATATCGGGCTGCTGGAGTTTTACCGGGCCGCCGAGGCGATCCGCGAGGGCAGGGAATGTGTCCGCCGGATGCTGCCGGTGATCCGGGATGCCCTGGACTGATCCTGGCCATCACCTGCCTCGGCCATCGATGACCGCTCCGATCGGTTGTCGGGTATCACCGCCGATCCCGTTTTTCCCTTGCTGAAGGCTGCTTACTGCCTGCGTGCCGGTTCCGGCGCTGGAGAAAACACTTCGGCCCCTTGATCATCGGGGGCAGTTGTTTAACAGTATCTGATGGGGAACGACAATGTTAACCTTAGATGAAAAGGAGAGTCGTTGACAACGGGGAAACACGAGTGACTTACGATGATGTCTTTGAGTTGCAGGCTTCTCAAACACAAGGAGGGGGCAATGAAAAAAATCATAAGTACTTCACTGGTCGCATGTTCCGTCATGTTGACTGCCAATGCCTATGGCGCGGATGGGTTGTACGTGAGCGCCGATGTCGGCCTCGCGATGCTCAACGATGCCGATGCGACTGATCGGTCTCTGCCGGGGATTGAGGCAAACATGGAATATGATGCCGGGGTGGCGGTGATTGCCGCACTTGGCTACAGGATGCAGCAGTTCCGTTTTGAGGGCGAGATCGGCTATCAGGTCAACGATTTCGACCAGCAGAGCGGCTTTGGCCAGAACCTGGATCTGGAAGGAGATCAGACGGTGCTCTCGTTTCTGGCCAACGTCTACTATGACATACCGACCAACAGCAGGTTCACGCCGTTCATTACGGCCGGTATCGGATTTGCCATGGTGGATATCAATGACCTGCGGTATGCCGCCGCCACCAGGCAGCAGCCCTTCAGTGATGATGACACGGTACTGGCAGGGCAGGTCGGTGCGGGGGTGAGCTACGCTGTCAACGATAAGACGGATGTCGAGCTGAAATACCGGTATTTCATGGCGGATGACCTGGAATTTTCGGATGGCAGCACCCTGGATGGCCCATCAAGCCACAACATCTATCTTGGCATGCGCTACACATTCTGACCTTATTCGCCCAGCCGTCGCATCGGTTCGGCCGGCGCGACGACTGGGACGGCTTGTCCGGAACGGCGGTATCGATACATGTCTGCTGATCAAGGACACATCTGAGCCAGCAGCATCCCCATCTTCTCCACGTGGCTTCCTTCCCAGTAGATCCTGTCACAGTTTCGGCAGATGCCGAACAGGTCGACATACCGGATGGTCAGCGGCTCCAGCCGCGGCAGGATGTCGCTTTTTGCAACCGGCTCAAGGGGCAGGTTGCATTCGAGGCAGCGGCTGAACGGCTTGGGCGGTTCACGGATGCCGAACAGCACGATTACCTCGCGCAGCTGGTCGAGGGGATTGTCGGCCCTGATACGCCGTCCGAATGCTACCTGTTTCCGCTTCAGCAGATCGAGGTTGCGGCTCAGCAGGAGGCGGGGTTCGGCCTGCAGAACGGCCAGGATGGTGCGGTCATCCCAGCAGGGGTCGTAGAGGGTGTCGAAACCGGCCATGCGCAGATATCGGGCCAGCCTGCCGGCATTGACATCGACGACAAAGCGCAGCTCCGGCAGCGGAACCGGGTGCAGGATGGTCGGCCGCGTCACATCCCAGGGGGTCGGATGAGGGAAGATGTCGAAGCGCTGTCCGGCCTCGACCCGCCGGCAGAAATCGGCGGGCAGGCCGTCGCAGGCGATATCGCCGACCTCGGTATGCGGCAGGCCGAACGCTTCGATCGCGTCCTTGATTGAGGTGGCGCGGGTGACGGGCAGGGCGATCGGGTTGGCCGTCCGCCAGCGTGGGCGGAGCAGCCGGGGCAGATCGCCGTGGAAATGATAGATGGCGTTCATGGCATCACGAGATGACCTGGTCCGGGCGGCGGGTTGCCGGCGTGTGCGGTCTCCTGCTTCCCCTCTCTCCCGCTATCATATCACAGACGGTAGGAAAGGTCAGGCCTGCACGTTCAGTCTATCAGCGTCACCGGCGGCACGCCGCCTTTTCCGGTCTCCGCCGCCTTTTCCGTGCAGAGGGAGAGGAACCTGCCGTCCGGGATGACCAGGCACTGCCATCTCGTCCCATGCCGGTAGAGGAATTGCAGCAGCTGTGCCTGTTCTTCCGCTTCGAGCTGCATCTCGCTGACATCGATCAGCCATAATGGCAGGTTGCCCCGGATATCCTCATGGATTGCGGTGGCGGCAGCCAGCAGCGCCTCGATTCTCCTGACGGGCGTCAGTTCCGGCAACGGTCTGGCATACGGACCTTTGCCGCTTTCCAGCGTTATCAAGCCTTCGGCCAATCGGCAATGGAGGGCCAGCTGATGGTATCCGGCCTGCAGGGAAAGGTTGATCCGTTCCAGGCTGTGGGCGATGGCGGTTGTCCCGGTGTGGCCGTTGTCGAGGGCTTCGGCGAGAAAGCCAAGGGGTGAAAGGCAGGCGGCTGCTGCGAGAGGGGAGTCTGCCTGGTTCGGGATGAGGCCTGTTGTCACGGCGTTTACAAAGAAAAAGCAGGGTAGATGCTCGCCCGCCAGTTGTCTCGCCTCCCTGAAATGCTGCGCCCGTTCGACGGCATGGATGCAGGCTTCGAGACCTGGCAGGGCTTTTTCAGGCAGAAAGGGGCGCAGGGCCATCAGCCGGCTCTTCAGTTCGCCCTCGATATTGCCCCTGATCCGGTCCGCACCGCGCAGGCCGGCGATGAGGTCGCGCAGGCGACCGGCAACCGAATCTCCGTCCTTGCCGACCCGGGACAGCAGGCCGGCGATCGCCGGTTCTATCTCGCTCCAGCGGGTCGATCCCGCCAGCTCGACGAAATTGCTCCAGCGACTGTAATCCCGCCTCCTGCCAAACTCCACCCGGTCAGTGGCATAATACAGCGGATCGATCGTAGCCAGTCCCTGCACCAGTTCGGACGAAGCGGCAAAGACCGCGATGGCGGCCGTCTTCTTGGACGGGATGATCCTTCTGGTATAGTCCGGGCCGGCTATCGACCGGGGAAGATCGCGAAAAGGGTCCATCGCCTGGATATCGTATGGCGGATTGATGGTCTGCAGCATCTGCAGCAGGGCCCGGGAGTGGTCCGCCTGGGGGTTCCTGAAGACGTTGATCCCACTGTCGACCTGGATCCACTGGCTGTTGGGGATGGCCGGGTGACCGACGATGCGGAATGTCAGCAGCTGCATCGGCATCTATCCTGAACGATGGGGTTGTCCGTCATTCCGTGCCATAACCCATGGCCTCGCGGAGCTTCATCCGGCTGCGGACAAAGATGCCGCTGCCCCTGCCCACCTCGCTGCCGCTGCCGTCATACAGCACTGACTCGGCGACAAACTGGGTCCTGTTGCTGCTGACCACCTTCCCGACCGAGCGCAGGCTGCCCGAAGATACCGGGCGGGTGAGATAGGTCGTGAAGGCGGTGGTCAGGACGAAGAATTCCGGTTCGCAGGAGTTGGCTGCGAAAAAAGCGGCGTCGTCCAGCATCTTGAAGTAGACCGAACCGTGCAGGGCGCCACCGGAGTGGAAGAACTGTTCCGTCACCACCATTTCGATCTCCGCCTCCCGCTCCCTTACCTGCATGGCAGGTCGATAGATGGCGTTGATCGGAGCGGCGGCATACATCCGTGCAAGTCTGGCATAATGGTCGGGGTTGCTCATTTGGCCATCTCCTTCCTGGGCTGTGCGACGGGAATGTCGCACGCATCTTCCGGGGCGGGCCTGCATTGTCCGCCGCCGCTTACTTCAATCCCTCTCCCTGCCCAGACGGTCGCAGATGCCCACGGCCAGGGCGAAGACGACATCGGCAGCGAGAAAGCTGCCGATGGCCGCGTCGAAGAGGACCTTCGCCTCCGCCGGGAATTCATCGTCGCCCTGCCAGTACAGTACCGCCACCGGGATGCGGGGGGTGATGGCGAAACGCCAGGAGGCATCGGCGAGGCTGAGAGGAACTCCCTGCAACTGCTCGCACCGTCTGTTGAACCTCTCGATATCATTGTTGAATCTGGCCGTGATCAGGTCGCTGGGGATGGCGTGGGGGCCACGGAAAAAGGTGGCGCCGCCGGGGATATCCTTCTCGGAGATCCAGTGGCCGGCCGCTTCCATCCCGTTTGCCCGCAGAAGATAATGGACGAGGAAGAGTTCGAGATAGGGATGAAGCGGCGCTATTGCAGGGTCGGCCGGCCCGACCCGTTGCAACTCGGGCTGGACACGGTACAGCCGGTCCCAGAGAGTGATCGTATACGCCCGTTCACGGCCGTCGCAGGTGCAGGCCGTTCTTCTGCAGACGTCTTCAGCAGGCATTGCGGCGAGTTGCTGGAAAAATACCCTGTCGATCAGTTCAGGCATCCTTCTGTCTTCCTGTGGTGAGACTGTGTTCCGGTTTGTCGGCGGGTTCATTCGCTTCCCCTATGATCTTCGCCCCGCACTCGGCCAGGAGCTGCCTGAGGATGGAGCGGTGGCACCGCTGTTCGTTTTCGCAGTAGCAGCCGACGGAAAAATCGGTCGAGTGCGACAGGGCCGCCAGCAGTTCGAGATCGTGGCGAGCCTCCGGAGCGGCCATCTCCGCTTTGTACTTCCTGGCGAACAGTTCCCACTGGGCATCGGATCCGGCGTTCCGGCCGAGCTTCATCGTATCGGCGCTGGGGGCGAGGTTGGGGAACCAGACGTCATACCAGTCCTGTTCCGAGTAAAGGGCCTTCGGTACGCCGCGTGGTGGCCGCCGGACCGTGCCGACCCTGAGCCCTTCACCCGGTTTCCTCGGTGTGCCGAGGCGGACGATACTGATGCTCATACGGACTCCTTGCTGTCGGGATTATCGAAACGGATCCCTGTCGGCCCGCTGGAGGCAGGGGCAGTTCTGCCGAGCGGCAGCCTGGGCGCGCCCACCCTGCCGATACTGGATTGCGGGACGGGTTGCGGGGCAGCCATCTTGTGTTTCTGTCGCGAGGTTACTCTCTGCCGCACCTAAAAAGCAATGATGTTGTTGTGTCTCGCAAGGGATGCCGGACTTCCGCTCAGCTCAGGCCTGGCGTGTCGATTGGCTGTTGAAAGGGCTGCAGTCCGGTGTCCGTATTGCGGGATTGCCACTGGTCAGCCTGACATGGTCAGACCGGGAAAATGGCCGCCCGGAATGGACGGCCCCCACGTGCACCTGCGGTGCCGGAATACGCGGTATCTGAGGAGAACCGCAGATGGTTGAGGTTTTCCAGGGAGAATCTGCTGTTGCAGTCGTGGAACGTCTTGCAGGTCGTCTGCTCATCCTTGGACAGGGAATCGAGGCTTCCACTACCGTGCATCTCTTCAGTCACTGTGCAGACATAGCCGCGGCCTTCATTATCTGTTACCCATACATGGGTCATGAAAGAGTCGTTCATCGTGCCCTCCTCGATCGGATGGAAAGGGCATTGAGCCCGGCAATTCGTGGATAGCTTCGCCCTGGATCATCTCGGTGGCCTGCCGTCGGGGACAGGTCGTGAATCGGGGACGAGGCCTCGGCGCAGCCGGCCGACCGGCTGTATGGCGCCGGCGGCATGACGGGAATCGGCAAAGCATACCTGCAACGATAAGGGCTTTTCCGCGGAGGGCAATGGCTGAAATCAGCCGATTTTGGCAGCCAGTTCCCGGCCGTAGGACTGGGCCACCTTGACGCCGCCGCCGACCGAACTCGACTTCAGCATCAGCGGTCCACCCGCCATCTCCATGCCGTAGACATTCCGCATCGTCTCGAAAATTCTCTCGGCTGCCTCGCCGCTCCAGCCGAAGGCTCCGAATGCCCCGCCGACCTTTCCCTGCAGGGCGGCCCGCTCGGCGAGGAAGAGAAAGGTCTTCATCCTGTCCATCATTGTCCCGTGATAGGTGGACGAGCCGAAAGCATAGATATCGTAGCCCTCGAGTTCGGTCTCACGCTTGATCTCGGTGACGTCCTTCACGGTTACGTCGATGGCGGAAAATCGCAGTCCTTCCGCGATCAGTTCGGCGATGTTTCTGGTTTCTCCGGTGCGGGTGGAATAGGCGATGAGTGCTTTCGGCATGTGGTCTCTCCTTGTGCGGGATGGATTGATCGGGTTGAGGCGTCATTTTCGGTTGCGGGGCGATGCTGAAGGCAGGCCCCGAACCGGTGGTCAACGGTGGATCAGCTCA
The DNA here is from genome assembly GCA_008933635.1 of Desulfobulbaceae bacterium. Classification (GTDB taxonomy): domain Bacteria; phylum Desulfobacterota; class Desulfobulbia; order Desulfobulbales; family Desulfocapsaceae; genus Desulfoprunum. The sequence goes on from WBUQ01000037.1 coordinate 28,786, forward strand.
TAATCCGTGTCGCCGAACTGCAGTTCCCTGGCATAGTCGAGCTGGAGCCGGTAAGGGATGTCGTACGCGAGCTGCGACAGCGCCTTGCCGGCCTGCATCTCGACCAGGTCGAGGGAGGCGGCATCGAGTGCAACCGGGTCCTGGGAAACCAGGATGCCGATGTCCGGCACGATTTTCTTGTAGGTGTGCCCCATACAGTCGCAGTCCTTGGAAATGCGGGTCAGCATGTTGACGAACAGGCTCTTGTCCTGAAACAGGGAGCAGATGCCCATCGCATGTTCGACGACCTTTTTCTGCAGATCCTCATAGGTTGCTCCCCAGTCGAATTTAACGGCATCGAAACGGCACATGGCGAGGCATTGGCCGCAGCCGATGCACTTATTTGCACTGATCGCCGCCACCTTTTTTCTGAGGGTGACAGCATCCTGCGGACACCATTTGACGCAGGTGCCGCAACCGGTGCATTTCGCCGTGACGATCTTCGGCTTGGCGGTGGAGTGCTGCTCCATCTTGCCCTTGCGGCTGGCGCAACCCATGCCGAGGTTCTTCAGCGTGGCACCGAAGCCGGCGGCGAGATGGCCGGTGAAATGGGAGACTGCGACCAGGGCGTTGCATTTGGCGAACAGGGCGGCGATATGCACGGACGAATACATCCTGCCGGCTACCGGCACCAGGCATTCCTCGTCGCCGAACAGGCCGTCGGCCATGATTGTCGGCATGCCGGTGGCGGCCATCCCGAATCCCTGGCTATGGGCATGGGTGATGTGGCTGATGGCGTCGCTGCGGTTGCCTTTGTAAAGTGTCGAGGTCTCGGTGAGGAAGGGATGTCCGCCCCGCTGCCTGACGGCATCGCCGATGACCTTCAGGAAAGGCGGCCGGGCATAGCCGGTCTTCTTCGATTCGCCGAAGTGGGTCTTGACGGCGGTGACATCTTTTTCGGCGATGCAGCCAAGCAGGTTTTCCGCCTCGATCAGGTCGCCGAGCCGATCGCACAGTTGCCCGTCCTTTTCGTTTGGTGCTGCCTCGATACAGTAGACTTTCGCGCTCATGGTGGCCTCTTTGGTTGATGAGGTGATATATGGCGAGCAGAAAAACGGCCGATCGGCTGCCGGTGCCGGTCAGGAACGGGGTCAGAAAATTCCGAAATCGAGTCCGGCAGCCAGAGTCTGTCCCAGTTCCTCCAGTTCTGCCAGCTCCTTTTCGCCCGGTCTCCCCACGATCCGGAGATGTTCCAGGACCTTGCGCCATTTGTAGCCGGCGGCGATCCGCTCGATCTGCATGATGGCGCCGCGACCGTCGTTGCCGGCGCAGACAAAGATGATAAACGGCAGGCCGATGGTTTTTTCCTGCGCCGCGCCGAAGGTGCGATCGAAGAAATCCTTGATCATGCCGGCCATGGTGCCGAAATACTCGGGGGAACCGATGGCGATCGCGCCACAATCGAGCAGGTCGTCGATGCCGGCCTCTGCTGCCGGCTTGAGCACCGTCGTGATCTCTTTTTCCCTGGCCGCTCCCCTGGCGAAGTGCCGGGCCATCAGTTCCATCGTGCCGCCCTGGGAGTGATAGATCACCAGGATCCTCTTCTTGCCGGTCGCCATCGCCTAACCCGGTCTCTGGTCACATGCAGGCAAAATAGGTCACGTACCGGCCGACCTCGGCGATACCGACCCGATTCACCCGATCGTTCAGCATGTTATCGTTATGGCCGTCGGACTGGCGCCAGCCTTCGAACATGTGCTGCGGCGACGGGTAATTCCAGCCGACGTTTTCGACGCAGACCCAGCTGCCGGCCTGTCTGAAGCGTTTGTCGAAACCACGGTGGCTGGATTTTTCCCTGCGGAACATATTGATGCTGTGATCCCTGGCCAGCAGGGCGAGTCCGGAATCCCAACGCAGGGCATCAAGGCCGCAGGATGTGCGGTACCGGTTGATCCGATCGAACAGGGTGAGGCTGTAATAGTCGGGCGCCTCTTCCGGGATAACGAGGGGCTTGGGTGTGCAGGCTGTGACTGCCAGCAGGGCCATGAGGATGAAAAATGTCGATTTCATCGGTTGATCGGCTACGGGCCGCCAGCTTGGTGAGCAGTTGAATGGCGGCATGCGATGCCGCCTTCCTTCCGGACGCTGTCACTTCAGAACCTCTCATATCTTCGGGGAGATGTCCAGAAGATAGTGCGCATCCATCGGCAGACGGCTCTTTTGCCCTGACACTTCGCTGCCCGCAGAATCGAATCATCGAAAGAGTGTGCTCGTACCTGTGGTAAAATTCATCGAGCGCCCCGATGCAGAATATGATGTCTCGTCTCCGGTCGGGCGCTGGTCAGTGTGCAATCATGGTTTTTCCAGGTCGAATGCAACTGGCTGCGGGTCGGGTTTCGTCACCCCGCGAGGCATCCCGACCTGAAGGCGGGTGGAGGGGAAATGCGAAGGGGCCTCCCGGGTAGGGAGACCCCTGTGGGTGGATGGGGTTGATTGTCTCGCTGCGGGTTTCCTGGCGTCATGTTTCGGCGCAGGTGGAAAGCTCGAAATTGCGTTTCAACTGGGCGATCTGCATTCCCAGCGGGATGCATTTCTCTCCTTCCAGGCAGCTGTCAGCCTCTTCGGTTTCAATGAATGTCCGCAGATGATGTTCGCCACGGTGCAGATCGACTGCCCAGGCACTGACGTTTTCATCATATTCGACATCGAAATCGATACCACAGGCTCCTGCCTTCGGGAAAACTTCCTCTATCTTTCTGCACAGTTCTTCTCTGGTTGTCATTGTCATCACCTCCTGCAGGGAGAAAGGAATGTCCGGCAGAGAAACGCTCTACCGATACCGTTATTATAAGAACGAGTGGCAGATTGACAAGAACAGGGCGGTGGCGGACAAGGCGGCTGTCTCTTCACCCACCACGGTGATATGTGAAAGGCCCGGCAGGAGGCGAGTGAGGTCCACGCCCTCGGGAAATGTGGAATTCATGTTCAATATCGGCATGGTATGCGACCCTACATCGGCCCGACATGGCCTGGGCATGAGGCCGTCCGCGACCCGGTTCGCCCTGATGTCCGCTTTTCATCCCGGGGAGAGTGAGTATTGTCTTAACGAGAAAAGGTTTTACGTTCCGGGTGCGGATGGCGCATCTCGACGATATGTTACCGGCGGCGGTGACCATTGCGTCGACCGGCAGCGATCATGGCAGCGCTCAACAATGATATCTGAGGTAAGGAGGGAAGAGATGACGAAAACAGTCTGTTTCAGCTTCATTCTGGCGGTTGCCATGGCGTGTATGGCCTCGGCGGCGGCCGCCGCCGAATGTTCCGGTGCGTGGCGGGTCCTGCCGAACTATCGCGGTGGTGCGGGCGGCCCCTGTGCCGCAATCGGCCTGAATACGCACCAGGCGGTCTGTCAGCCCGGCCAGCGGTTTGCGACGTATTGCGACGATGCATCAGGAGGACGGTACCGGACCTGTCAGAGCAGCATCCCCTGTGGCGGTCGCGGCTACCGGAACGACTACGGTGGGTATCGGGGTTATGACGACGATTGGCGGGATGATCGTCGCGATTGGCGCTATGATCGCCGGGAGGACCGTCGCGACTGGAGGGATCATCGCAGAGACGATTACCGCGATTACCACCGCAACCCCGGTTTCGACTGCACGAGGTGGGATTACCAGGCCAATCGTCCCTGTCCTCCGGGTACCGTCAACCGGGATTGCCGCAATGATTGCGGCCGAGCCTGGTAGGCTGGAGGAAGAGCGCGTTCCGGTTTCAGGGTGTCCTGTGGTGGGTGACTATCTGCGGAGCGAGTACCGGTGCGATGAAATTGTTCACCACGTATTCCGAGGCAGGCAACGTGAAGTGGCCGTAATCGTAGGTAATCAGCCCCTCTTTCGGATTGCCGTCGACATGCGTCAGGCAGCCGTCGGCATTGCAGAGGCTGTCGACAAGCGAGATATAAGTGAGCTCCGGGGAGTGCCCGTAGCGTTCCTTCATGATCCGGTCGGCGGCGAAGACCGACTGCCGCAGGTGGTGATTGAGGCGTAGCGGGACAGCTCCCCAGTAGTTTTTCAGGATCAACTTGTACAGGGAGGGTTGCCACTGGGGCACGGGGCCGATGAGGATGACCTGACGGACCCCGAAACCTCTGAGCTTGGCTGCCAGCCCCTCGAAGTCAGTGCTCTGGTGATCGACGGACTGGGCGAGGATGACTGTGTCGGGGCTGACCTCGGCGATCTTTTCGATGGCGAAGCGGTTGGCGCGGTTGCATGTGCCGAGGGCGTCGTGTTCGTGGTCTTCAGCCGACGGCGCGCAGCCCGATGAGCCGACCTGCAGCAGGGAGACATCCTCCTGCAGGGTTCTCTTCAGCCCGTGGTTGAGGTGCTGGGCATGGGAATCCCCCCACAGGAATACCGTCTTGGCGGAATGGGGGGTGTAACAGCTGCTGTCGATAGCCGGTTTGACCTTGCGCCCGATGATATCGTAGAAATTGCACTCATGGCGGTCTTCGGCCATCAGGTTGAAACCCATGGTGTAGCCCCAGCCGAAAAAGGCGCTGTAGTCGGCCCTTTCCTTCATCCTGGAGGGGATGCCTTCGGCAAGATCCGTAGCGATTCCGGTCGCCACCAGCAGCGCCATGATCACGGTCAGGGCCGGGACAATCCTGCGGATCGGCAGGCGCAGACGGATCGGCCGTTCAAGGAAGCGGTAGGTCAGCCA
>WBUQ01000194.1 GCA_008933635.1 Desulfobulbaceae bacterium
GGCGATCCCGCACCGGGTGGTTTGAATCAGGCGGCTGGCAACTAGAGAACCGATCCTGAACGTATTGATTATTTTCCAGAACGGAAAGATGAACTGGAATCTTGGCAGTGGAGACGGTATCTTTTTTCCCATGCAGTGGAAATCAGCGATCCGGACATCTTCCGGGTCGGAGCGAAAGTCCTCTTCCACAGGTTCATCATGGCCCGCCACGTTTTTTTCCGCCTGTTTTTGCCGATCTGTTGCTGTCTGGTGTTTCCGTTCGTGCTTTCCGCCGAGGAGGGCGGCGGAAAACCGCCCATCTACCTCGGACAATCCTGCGCCCTCACCGGGCCGGCGATGAACCTCGGCGTCGAACTGCGGGCGGGGCTGCGGGCCGCGCTTGCTGAAAGCAACCGGCAGGGAGGGATAGACGGTCGGGAGATCATCCTGATCAGTGTCGATGACGGCTATGAGCCCTACAGGGCCGTCGAGAACACGCAGCGGCTGATTGAGCAGGAGAATGTCTTCCTGATGATCGGCGAGGTGGGGACGCCGACGTCGGAGGCCGTCATCGCCCTGACGGAGAAGAGGAGAATCCCTTTCTTCGCCCCGTACAGCGGCGCTGAATTGCTCCGTTCGCCGTTCAGGAGATATGTGGTCAACATCCGCGGCAGCTATTACCAGGAGATGGAAAAGGTCGTCGCCTACTATGTCGACAAACTTCGCCTCGAACGCCTTTCCTGTTTTCATCAGAACGACAGTTTCGGCAGGGACGGGCTGCACGGCGCGGAGAAGGCTCTTGCCAGGCGGGGGCTGAAACTGGTCTCCACCGGCACCTACGAGCGCAATACGGTGGCCGTGCTGGGGGGGATGAACGACGTTTTCGCGGGCGATCCCCAGGCGGTGCTGCTGGTCGGCACCTATGCCGCCTGCGCGGAGTTCATCAAGCTCAGCAAGCTCCGGCACGGGAAAGACATCCATTTCAGCAATATTTCCTTTGTCGGGTCGTCCATTCTGCAGGAGTCCCTGGGCGCGGCGGGGGAAAATGTCATTATTTCCCAGGTCGTGCCATTTCCCTGGGACAACAGCCTCCCGCTGGTGCGCGAATATGCGCTGGCGATGCAGACCTACCAGCGCGATATCCCCCTTGGGTTCACCTCCCTCGAAGGATACATCGCCGGCCGGCTTTTCACCGCCATCGCCCGGGAGGTGCGGGGAGAGCTGACCCGGGAGAAGTTCATGAAGACGATGGAGGAGGTGGGGCGCTTCGATCTCAGCGGCGTCGTCATGGAATTCGGACCCGACGACCACCAGGGGCTCGATCAGGTGCGGCTCACCGCAATCTATCCGGATTTCAAGGTGATCGAGTGAACATCACACCATCCCGGGACGGGCTGGCGCTGTGAACAGTCCGGTCCTGCGCAGAAGACCGTCGCTCTCGGCCGCGCCGTTTCGCGCGGCCATCTTCGTCATCCTGACCATGGCCGGGATCCTTGGCCTGTTCTGGGCCTACGACGAATACCTGAATTACCGATTCACCCTGGACAGCATCAGTTCCAGGTATCTCGAGCAATACCAGAATCGACTGATTGAAGAGATGGAATCGGTCATCGACTTTGTCGACTACCGCAAATCCCAGGCCGACCGGCTGATCGAAGAAGAACTGAGCGAAAAGGTGCAGATCGCCTACATCACCGCCTCCCACCTCTACAGCCTCTACAAGGACAAGGTCGGCCAGGACGAGCTGAAGACGATGATCATCGAGGCGATACGGCCGCTGCGCTGGGATACCGGCCGGGGATACTATTTCATCGGCCGGACCACCGACGGGATGATCGAGCTCAACGCCAATCTGCCGGAAATAGAGCAGACTGTCCAACTCGACCTGGAGGATGTCGACGGCAACCGGATTATCCGCGGCATGATCGGGGTGGTGCTCAAACGCGGAGCCGGCGTCTACCGCTACCGCTGGTCCAAACCGGGTGCTGAGGGAGAAGGGTTTCCCAAAGTCGTTTTCGTCAAACTGTTCGAACCGTTCAACTGGTATATCGGCACCGGAATCTACGAGGATGACATGCACGTCCGGATCCAGCAGGATATCGTCAGCCGGCTCAGGAATACTCATTTTGCCGGCAATGGTACGGTGGCCTGCTTCACCGGAGACGGCGCGACCCTGGTCGATTTCGATCCGAAACGCAGTGGGCGGCTGGTCTCGACGATAGTGGACGCACGGAACAGGCATATCGGCGGGGAGATCCAGAAAATCGCCGCAGAGGAGGACGGGGAGGGCTTCGTCACCTACCACCGGGTGAAACCGGGAAGGCGGGAGGATGTCCAGCGACTTGCCTACGTCAGGACTTTCCCGGCCTGGGACTGGGTGTTCGTCACCGGGATCGACATGGACGAGATGGAAGAGGCGATAGTGCGCGAAAGCGGCAGGCACCTCAAGATCGTCTACCGGGATATCGCCGTTTTGGTCGCCCTGCTGCTGGCCGCGATCGCCATCGTTTCCGTGATCGCCTACTACCATTCCCGGAAGATACGGCATGGGATCAACCTCTTCACCGACTTCTTCCGGGGAGCGGCCGATCACAAGATCAAGCTCGACGAGGTCGACTTCCGGTTCGAGGAATTCGTCGTCCTCGGCGAATTCGCCAACCGGATGGTCGATGAGAAGATAGAGAAGGAGCACCTTATCCTGGCGGATAAGCTCCGGCTCGATACCCTGCTGAAGCTGTCGAGCATGGCCAGCGCCTCGCAGAAGGAGGTCAGCGATTTCATCCTCGCCAGGATGCTCGAAATCACCGGCAGCGAGCGGGGGTATATCGCATTTCTCAATAACGACGAGACGGTCGTCTCGTTCCAGTCCTTTCTCGAGCGCAGCGGGATGGAATGGCGCAAGGCTGACAGCGAGATATCCTTTTTTGCCGATAAGGCCGGTTATCCCGGTGCCGCCTTGCAGAGGCGGAAGGCCGTTATCTGCAATGCGCCGGATGATGCTGCGCGCTCCGTCGTCTATCCGACTGCCAGCGGGCCGGTGCGAAACCACATCGATGTGCCGATCGTCGACGGCGACCGCGTGCCGATGATCGCCGGTGTCTGCAACAAGAACGGCGACTACACCGATTCCGATGTCGGCCAGCTGCGGCTGTTGCTGGAGGGGATGTGGCACCATTTTCTCAAGACTGTTTCGGACCGGGAGATGGTCCGCCTGCGGAATCTGCTGAAAGGGATCAACGACTCGATGCCGTCCATCCTCATCGGGGTCGATATGAACGGCCGGGTCATGCAGTGGAACAGGGAGGCGGAACGGGTAACCTCGATTGCGGCCAGGGACGCCGAGCATCGCCTGCTCGGCCAGGTTTTCCCGCGCCTGGCCGACCATCTGTGGAAGATACCGGCGGTGATTGAAAATGGCACCCCCGATGTGGAGCGGCGGGTCCCGTATTCCCGGGACGGGGAAATTCGCTACGACACGATCACCGTGTATCCTCTGGTGGCCGAGCATGTGACCGGTGCGGTGATCCGGATCGACGACGTGACGGAGAAGGTGCGGATCGAGGAACTGATGATCCAGTCGGAAAAAATGCTGTCCGTCGGCGGTCTGGCAGCCGGGATGGCGCATGAGATCAACAACCCGCTGGCCGGCATCCTGCAGAATCTCCAGGTGGTGCAGAACAGGCTGTCGCCGGAATTGCGGAAGAACAACGAGGTGGCCGCCGGTCTCGGCCTTCGTATGGAGGATATCGGGGCTTACATGCAGGCCAGGGGCATCGATGAAATGTTCCGCTCGATCAACGATTCGGCCAAGCGGGCTGCACAGCTAGTCCTGAACATGCTGTCGTTCAGCAGGAAAGGCGATTCCAGCCATACCAGCCAGGATATCCGCCGGTTGATGGACGACACCCTGGTCCTGTCGTCGAACGATTACGACCTGAAGAAGAAGTACGATTTCCGGAAGATCGAAATCATCAGGGAATACGCGGCTGATATCCCTCCCGTCCTTTGTGAGGCGACCAATGTGCAGCAGGTCTTTCTCAATATCCTGAAGAACGCGGCCTATGCCCTGTCGGAAAAGGAGTTCGTCGGGGATGTGCCGCGTCTGACCATCACCATCGGGGCTGAGGAACGGGCGGTCCGTATCGAGATTGCCGACAATGGACCAGGGATGGACGAAAAGACCAGGAAGCGGATCTTCGAGCCGTTTTTTACCACCAAGCCGGTCGGTCTCGGTACCGGTCTCGGCATGTCGATCTCCTATTTCATCATCCACGATCAGCACAAGGGGACGATTGAGGTCAACTCCAGGCCCGGCCTGGGTGCGACCTTCGTCATCCGTCTGCCGTACCGTCAATGAGTATCGGGGGGAGGC
>WBUQ01000195.1 GCA_008933635.1 Desulfobulbaceae bacterium
CTTCGGCAGAGGCCGATTTCGATACACCGAGGGTTTCGTAATAATCCATTGCAGTTCAACAATCCTACGTGATGGTAAATGGGATTCTGTCGCAAGCAGGACGACGGCGCCGACCGGCGCCCTTCACACTTGACAATAGGAATGCCGCAGGCCTAGGTCAAGCCCCTGCCTCTCCCGTCAACGCCCCCCGTCAATTCGGCCCATTCCGTCAACCGCCGGCTTTCTCAGAACGGCACATCCTCGCCGGTTCCCATCATTCCCTGGGGGGAATCGGGAAATGGCGGTTCCTGATATCCACCATAGGAATCCTGATCCGATCCGCCGCGAGGACTCAGCATTTTCATCTCGCGTGCCACAATCTCGGTGGTGTATTTTTCGTTGCCATTCTGGTCGGTCCATTTTCGTGTCTGCAGTCGTCCTTCGACATAGACCTTCGAACCCTTGTGCAGGTATTCACCGCAAATTTCCGCCAGGCGCGCCCACGCGACGACCCGGTGCCATTCGGTCTGATCCTGCATCTGGCCGTCCTTCCCCTTGAACTTCTCGGTGGTGGCGACATTGAAGGTGGCAACCGCCGTTCCCCCCTGGGTATAGCGGATCTCGGGATCCTTGCCGAGGTTGCCGATGAGCATGACTTTATTCAACATGATGTTTTCTCCTCAATAGTGTGATCACAGAATGTATACCGTGGCGCAGTATACGCGACAATTCCAAAACGACAAGTCTTTATCCGTTGTCGCTGAAACCCGGTTCATGCTAATTATTCTATGTTTTCATTTGCTTAATCGAAAACGGTACGGTCGAGCATGGCGGCGATGCCACCCTCTGCCTCAGGGTCGAAGCCCATGACTTCCTGCCACACTTCGCTGCTCTCCATACAGAAATAGATACAGGTGCGCGGGTCGGCACACTGCATCAACTGGCGGTAAATATACTGGTACAAACCGACTCTGCGCTTACGGTAATAGCGGCTTTTCCCGTCAAGGCCGTCGACGAATTCCTGGAAATAGATGCTCGACCCGGGAAATCGTTCAACGCCGATCTCTTTAAGGTGCGGCAGATACCTCAGGGCGCCGAGGGATATCCAGGCGATCGACGCGGCCGGTACCCGGGCAAAGAGCAGGCGGATGGTTTCTCTGTATCCGTCTTGCCAGCCAGGATAATCGATGATCGGGTCGAAGTGGAAGGCCAGGCGGTACCCCCATGCGGCGCACTGGGCCGCCGCCTCCAGCCGTTCGACAAGGGTGGCGGATCGCAACTCCTCACGCCGGACTACGGCCGGGCTGTTCAGCGACCAGGCGACGACGGTGCGACCGCGGTGGGCAAGGGAGGCAAGATTGCCGACGACGGCGCTTTTGGTCTTCAGTTCAAGGACCGCGTTGGGTTTGCCGGCAAAATACTCCACCAGGATTCTGCTCAAACCGGTGATGCGGTCGAGGGCCAGGGAATCGGTGAATTCACCGGTACCGATGCGATGCAGCCTGGAGGGGTCGGCGTCGAGCACCCGGTCGAGTTCCGCCAGCAGATCGCCGGTATTGACATAGTGGGTTATCCATGGGGTGTTCATATAGGCCTGGAGGATGCAGTACGCACAGTCCATCGGGCAGTTCATGCCGGTACTGAGGACTTCGTACTTGCAGCACCTGTATTCCTTCGTTCCAGGGCAGGGCTTGAAGAACTGGCCACGATTACGGCAGAGCAGGAGATGCTGCTTGCCGTGGCTCAGGTTCGCCGCGCAATCGCCGTCAAGTCCATCAGGTGCCTGCCGCTCCGGGACCACTGACCACGGCAGTTGTGCCCGTTCAAGAATTTCCCGGGTCACCGGCAGATCGACACATCCTTCCTCGACATGGATATGCCGGAGATATTTCGAAGGATCACGCCAGGATCTTTTCTCTCTTTGCGCTGTCATTCTCAAGCTGCCTCACCATTGCTCCGCCAGAGCGAGAAAGTGTCTTCCCTCTTCTGTTCTGCCGTGCTTCAGACAGCCCCTGCCGTAAATCGCACATTTTCTCCTCAGCTCCTGTATCGCCTCGCGTTGTTGCCCGGCGGTGAGCACGCCGGACCGGACGAGCCGGTCAAGCGCTTCAACGCGCAGACGATCCATGCCCTGCCGGTACCGGGTGGAAACCTGATCGGCTCTGCCGCCCTCCTTGACCGTCAGCTGTTCGTCGACCAGCAGGAAGGGGAACCGGCAACTGACCCTCAGCCAGAACGCGTAGTCCTCGCAGCAGCGCATATCCTCATCGAAGTACCCCACGGTGTCGAAGAGCGTGCGATAGGCCATGACCGTCGACATGCCGACGGCGCACAATTCGAGACAGTGAGAAAAGATGTCTCCGTGCCTGGGCAGGTGCTTCCGCTTCTGATTGAGGTGCTCTCCCCGACGCAGCCATGTTTCCCTGGTATGGCTGATGTGGTACTGGCGGTTGTCCGCCATCAGCCCAGCCTGCCGCTCGATCTTTCTCGGATGCCAGTGGTCGTCTGAATCGAGGAAGGCGATCAATTCACCATGCGCATGGGCAATACCGAGGTTTCGGGCCGCTGCCGGCCCCCGGTTCGACGACATTTCCAGCCAGCGGAGGCGGCCTCTCCACTCCCGGTCGATATTGCCTTCGACGTATTCCCTGCTCCGGTCGGTCGACGCATCGTCGACGACAAGTATCTCCCGGCAGGCAACCGACTGGCGAAAAACCGAACACAGGGCTCGCATCAGCATTTCCCTTCGGTTATAGGTCGGCACGATGGCCGAGACTGGCGGCAGATGACGGGTCACGGATGATAAATTGGAATGATAGATTCTATCTTCAATATTTATGGCGCATCAATCACTCGATGCAGTATACTGTTGGGTTTGAAAGTATACTCTTTCTCAGGTGGAAGTTTAAATAAAAGAAATGCGGCCCAGCCCATGAGCATTGATATTCTTATAAATTCCAGGAGCTATGAAGTTCGACTGGCCCTTGTCGAAAATGGCATCCTGACCGAGTTCCACATGCAGAGGCCCATGGAAAAGGGCCTCAAGGGGAACATCTATCGCGGCAAGGTCGTCCGGGTTCTGCCGGGCATGCAGGCCGCTTTCGTCGATATCGGCCTGGAGCGCACCGGTTTCCTCTATGTCGACGATGTCCATATCTCCGAAAAGGATATCGAAAACAAGATGCTTGGCAGGGACTCCTCCCTGCTGATCGACGACGGCCAGCCGGTTGCCGTCGAAGCCAGTACCAGGAGGTCTCAGGGGTACAACATCGAGGACCTGCTCACCGAGGGCCAGGACGTGCTGGTCCAGGTCAGCAAGGATCCCATCGGCACCAAGGGAGCCCGGCTGACCTGCCATATCACCCTGCCGTGCCGCAATCTGGTCTTCATCCCGCTGACGGACCACATCGGGGTATCGAGGAAGATCGAAAACGAGGAGATACGAACCATCCTGAAGGAACAGATTGAAGAAATCCGGCCGCAGGGAACGGGATTCATCGTCAGGACAGTCGCCGAGCACGCCAAGGTCGAAGAGCTCGAGGCCGACATGGAATTCCTGATGCTCCTCTGGGACGAGATCAGGGATCTGTCCAGGAGTTCGAAAGCCCCGGCCCTCGTCTACGAGGACCTCGACATCACCCTCCGTTCAGTACGGGATCTGTTCACCAACGACGTCGCCCGGCTGATCATCGACGACAAGGTCGCTTACGAAAAGCTGTTGCATTTCGTCCGCGCCTTCGCGCCGCAGCTGCAGGAAAGGATATCGCTCTACCAGGGCACCAATCCGCTGTTCGAGGCCTACGGCATCGAAGTCGAGATCAACCGTGCCATCGAAAAGAAAGTCTGGCTCCGCTCCGGCGGCTATATCATCATCGAGAGCACCGAGGCCCTCTCGGTCATCGATGTCAACACCGGCCGTTTCGTCGGCAAGAACGATCTCAACGAGACGATCTTCAAGACCAACATGGAGGCTGCCAAAGAGATCGCCTACCAGTTGCGGCTCCGCAATATCGGCGGTATCATCATCATCGACTTCATCGACATGGAGGACGAGTTCCATCGCGAAGAGCTGTTTGCCGCCTTCAAGGAAGCGGTGAAAAAAGACAAGAGCCGGATCAACATCCTCAAATTATCTGAATTCGGCCTCGTCCAAATGACCAGGAAGCGCAACAGCGAAAACCTGCACCAGATGATGTGCGAACCGTGTCATTACTGTGCCGGCGAGGGAATGCTGAAATCGCGGCGGACGATCTGCTACGACATCTTCCGCAAACTGAGCCGCAACTCAGCCAAGGCCACCGGTAACTCCGTGACCGTCCGGGTGCACCCGCGCATCGCCGATATGCTGCTGAAGGAAGA
>WBUQ01000038.1 GCA_008933635.1 Desulfobulbaceae bacterium
GTCGGTACAGTGGCCGACCATCCTGACCTTCCCGACAAGCCCCAGTTCCTGCACCAGGGCGTTCAATTCTTCGACAAATCCCGGATTCTCCTTCGTGTCTCCCACCAGAAGGGCCTGGAAATCCTCATGCCGCAACAAGCTGAGAGCCTTGATAAAAACGGCTTGTCCCTTCAGCCGGGTAATGCGGCCAGGGAGCATGACAACCGGCCTGTCGCCGCTGATCCCCCACTGCCGGCGAAGACGTTCCACCCGCTCCCTTTCGACGTTCTCGGGGGCGAACTGCTCGGTGTCGACCCCGCGGAATATCAGCCTGACACCATTTTTCTTGCCGTAATGTTCGTAAATATGCTGCCTGATGCTCTCGGACACGGCGATGACGGCCATGCCTTTAGTCATGATCGCACTGTAGGCATTGACGGAATAAAAACCGTGGAAGGTGGTGACCAGAACCGGTCGTCGATGGGTCGGCAAGGTCTTCCATGCCAGATAACCGATCCAGGCTGGCATCCTCGATCGCAGGTGGAGGATATCGACCTTTTCCCGCTTGAGCAGAGACCGCAGAGGGAGGATATACCGCAGACACACCGGTGACTTGCTGCCAACGTTCCAGCTGAGATGGGAGCTCCCCTCCTTCTCGAGCTGCGGGACGAGTCGGCCCCCTCCTGAAATGACGATCGACCGGTGCCCCTTCTCTGCGAGATAGCGTCCAACCTCCAGGGTTCCACGCTCAACTCCACCTCCCTCCAGTTCAGGAAGCATCTGGACCACCGTCAGCCGCCGCTTCTCCCTGACCGCTGCTTTTTCCCTGATCAGCCTCAGATACAGATCGACCGTCTTGGAACACATCAGCGAGGCGGTAAAATGCTGGTGAACCCAGGTCTTGCCGGCCTCGCCCATCCTTGTCAGCTTGTTCCTGTCGGCCAGAGCCTGACGCAAGGCATCCGCCATTACCTGAGGGTTTGAGGGCGGTACCAGCCAGCCGTTGACCCCGTCGACCACGGTCTCCAGACTGCCGCCATGGGCTGTGGCGATCACCGGCCTGCCCATGGCCATTGCTTCGATGGCAACCTTGCCGAAGGCCTCCGGCTGGCTCGACGAGGCGGAGACGACAACATCGGCGAGCAGCATGGCGGCAGGCATATCCGAACAGTGCCCTACCAGCTTGACCTTTTCCTCGAGCCCGCCGTCTCTGATCTTTTCCTGGAGTTTTTTTGTATAGGACTGATTTTCCTCGGTATCTCCCACACAAAGGGCGATAAACGGGATATCCCTGATCAGGGCAAGGCAGTCGATAAACACCTCCTGGCCCTTCCACTGGGTCAAACGCCCTGGAAGCACGACGACGGGCAACTGCTGGTCATCCAGGTGCCACTTCCTCTTCAGGGTCGCCAGCCGGTCCGGCGATACCAGGGCCGGATCGAAACACTGGGTTTCAAAGCCACCGTGGATCAGTTCTATCTTCTGCGGATCCAGGCCGTAGTTGTCGATAATATGGTCGCGTATGGTTTTCGAGACGGCGATGACCTTCTCGCCCTTGGTCATAATGGTCGAGTACTTGTTGACCGAATAGAAGCCATGGAAACTGGTGACCAGGGCCGGACGAGTCTCGACCGGGAGCATTTTCCAGGCCAGGTAACCGATCCAGCCGGGAAGCCTCGACCGCAGATGGAGGACATCGATCTTCTCTTCCGACATCAGGTTGCGAAGCTTCTGGATGTACTTCAGGCAGCGCGAGCTCTTTTCGCCGATATGCTGCCAGTAGATATGCTCGCAGCCTCCCCGCTCCAGCAGCGGCACCATTCGTCCGCCCCCGGAGATAACAATGGAACGGTGACCGCAACGCGCAAGGTGAACAGCCAGTTCGAGCGTTTCACCTTCGACGCCGCCCTCCTCCAGTTCAGGAACGATCTGTATGACGCTCAATCTTTCGGTGGCCATCTTCTCACAATTTCGGCAGCGCAGCGCCTTGCCTCGTTCAGGGGTTCATGTTCTCGCCACTGCCCTTCCCCGCCGGCAAGCCAGGCTGAGTACGGTACAGCCAGACCGTGGCGGGCAAGATAATCGGCACTTTTCTTGAATTTGTTGTCAGCACGTCTCCAGGCAACAGGCAGAATGCCGACCCGGCAACCGGCACTCAGCGCCTCATAGACCATGGACATCGAGTCCGCGGTTACCCAGACGACACTGCTCCTGGCGTACTGTCCCTCGATCCAGCCAGGCTCTGTTTCCTCAAATCTGAAAAAGTCGACATTGGTCAGTTCACTGGCAATTTCAATCATCATTTCGACCATATCCGACGGAGTGCGGGGCGACGAGGAAACCGTCCAGTGGACACCCGCCCCACGCTGGACGATGGTCCTGATCCGGTCAACGATTTCAGGTGAGCGCCAATGGTGGCTTTTCGGGTCAACGCCGCCGAGCAGAATCAGACCGGCCGATACGCTCTTTTCCCCCTGTGGCCGCGAGCAGTTCGGCGGTCCGATCGTCGTCACGATATTGCCGCCGTCGGCGATCCCGTCATGCAGAGGGGCAAAACAGAGGTCGAACCGCGATCGCAGGTAGGAGGCCGGCACCATGCAGGTGATGGCGGGGATGCCAAGGGCCCGCTTCATCCTCAGCATCGGGACATGGGTCTGCGTACCGGTGCCGATAAGGAAATCGGCCTCCTGGTATCCCTCCAATCCTGCTGTCTGTTTCTGCGAGAACAAAAGCCCTGCCAGATCCCACACCATCGCGGGCAGGGTCTGGCGCCGGACCTTGATTTCAATCACTTCAAGGTTTACCAGCGCCTCGAGTTCCCTCAGAATCCCCCTGGTCTGTTTTTCGTGGCCTGGACGCCCATCCAGAAAAGCAATAACCTGCATTGGCCGTCTATGTTCCGTCATGGGATGCAGCATACACCAAAGCCATATCGATGCAAGAAATTGAACCTGCAGAGGCGAAACAGCCGTCAGCCGAGGTGGCTGAAACGGCAGGGCGGGTGCAAGCTATTAGCGCTGTGCTTGCGGAGGAGGACCAGGAGGTGGCTTGCGGACGCCACCGCCGGCCAGTTTGACGATGATCTGGTTGGATTTCAGCAACCTGGTTGTCATGGTTTTAAACAGGTGGCTGGAAACATCCGGGTATTTTTCAATGATCTCATCGATCTTGTCGCCGGGGAAGCGCTTGATGGTGCTCCGCCCCATGGACACGATTGTGGCCGTCCGCTGCTCCCGGGTGATCGCCGCCATTTCACCGAAATACTCTCCCGGCTCGGTCAGCTCGGCAATCTTCTTGCCACCCTTGATTACCGACAGGGCCCCGCGGATCAGCTTGAAGAAATCCATATCGGTGTTGCCTTCCCGGATGATGATGTCGCCATCATCATAATTCTCCACATCCGGATTGACGAGATAGGCCGGCAGGCTTTCCTTGTGGGCGACCGTCCGCCGCAACGCTTCCTCGACGCTGGTTATCCCCTGCCTGACTTTCTCAAGCGCCGCCTCCCGCAGCGGCGTCATCCCTTCCTGGATCGCAACCTTGCGCAGCTGGTCCTCCGGGACTTCTGCACTGACGGCCTTGCAGACCTCGTCGGTCATCTCCAGCAGCTCGAAGAAACCCACCCGTCCCTTGTAGCCAAGACCGTTGCACTCCGGACAGCCTGCCGGCCCATAGGTGACTACCGTGTCGACCTCATCCTCGCGGAATCCGGCATGGAGCAATTCGTCCGGCGAATATTTGACGACCCGCTTGCAGCTGCCGCAGAGCCTGCGCCCAAGCCGCTGCGACAGGACCATCGTTACCGACGAGGCCAGCATGTAGGAGGGAATACCGATATCCATCATACGGCTGATGGTGGCGGCACTGTCGTTGGTGTGCAGGGTGGAGAAGACGAGATGGCCTGTCATCGCCGCCTTGATGGCGATCTCGGCCGTTTCCATGTCACGGATCTCACCGACCATGATGATATCCGGATCCTGACGGAGAAAGGCTTTGAGGGCGGCGGCAAAGGTCATGCCGACCTCGTTGTGGACGTTGACCTGATTGATGCCCTTGAAGTTGAACTCGACCGGGTCCTCGGCTGTGAGGATCTTGATATCTTCGCTGTTGAGGGAGTTCAGGGCGCTGTACAGGGTCACCGTCTTGCCGGAGCCGGTCGGACCGGTAACCAGCAGCAGCCCCTGCGGTCTGGAAAGACAGCGCTTGAGCATCTCGAAGGTTTTCTGTTCGAAGCCGAGTTTGGTCAGGTCGACGTTGAGCGAACTCTTGTCGAGGATACGCAGGACCACCGACTCGCCATACAGCGTCGGCAGGGAAGACACCCGGAAGTCGACGGAGCGGTTGCGGCCGACCCGCATCTTGATACGACCGTCCTGGGGTACCCGGCGCTCGGTGATATCGAGGCCGGAGAGGATTTTGAGCCGCGCGACCAGGGCATTCTTGATCGTCAGCGGCAGGTTCATTGCCTTGAACAGCGAGCCGTCCTTGCGGTAACGGACCTGCATGTTCTTTTCATACGGCTCGACGTGGATATCCGAGACGCCATCCTGGACGGCCTTGACCAGGATGCCGTTCACCAGCTTGATGATCGGCGCGTCCGAGGCGTGGAACTGATCGAGATTCTCATCGCCTTCGGAGGAGTCGATTTCAAAATCGTCGGCCGCCTCCGCCAGGATCGACCCGAAGTCATCGACATTGGTGACCGTCTCCTCCTCGTGAACCTCTTCCTTGAAGAAGAAAAAGCTGCGCGCCTCCTCATCGTCGATTCCGTAGTATTTCTTGTAGGCTTCGACGATATCGTGCTCCGTCGACACACAGACGGACAATTCCTTGTTGAGGGAATTCTGCAGTTCCTCGACCGCCATCGAATCGGTCGGCTCGGCCATCGTGACCTGCAGCGTATTTCCCGCCATCCGCAGCGGGAAAGCCATGTACTGTTTGGCGGTCTCGTACGGCAGCAGCCGCAGCGCATCCTTGGACGGCGGTTCGTTCTTGATGACTACCGGCGGATAGTTATGCTGCCGGCTGAGGAAGTTGAAGACGGTGTTCTCATCGATGTAGTCGAGCTTGCGGAGGATGCTGCTCAGCCGACTGCCGCTCTTCTGCATCTCCTTCTTGGCGCTTTCCAGCTGCGATGGCGTTATGTAGCCAGCCTTGCTCAACAATTCGCCGATCTTGAGTTTTCCGGCACCTGACTGGTCCTTGACAGTCTTCTTCATCGAAGTGCCGGTCCGACTTGCAGTACTCGCTAACGCAGCCATATTTGCAGTGTTCCTGAAGAGCTTATATCCCGGTTCAACTTCTCCAAACGACATCCCAATCGGTTAAAGATACTCGTTTGTCCTGCAAAAACAAACCCATTAATTGAATATCGGACATGCTGCCGTTATTGCCTTTGAGAAGAAAATGAGAAAAGATCCTCATCGCGGTCGGCGAGTGAATGGATTCTTCCCGCTGCAGCTCAAACTACATGAACGGGTATCTCCGTTGGATCTCTTCGGCCAGCGGGATCATGATCTCCCGCATCGAAGGCTCGGCTGCCGGCGAGGTCCGGAGTGTAAAAACATGCTTCCACTCCGCAAGATTACAGTACATGATCAGTTCAGTTTTACAGGAATTGGGTAAAACTGTCCTCGCCGCCTGGGGGGTGGACGTCTCGAGAAGCTGGAGGTACAGGCGCTCGGTCTCCTCCATCGCCTGTTGCCAGAGGCTGTATTCTGCAGTGCCTTTTTCAAAGAACATCGGTTTGATGAAGGTTACCTGATTGCCGAATTTTTCCTGACTGTAACGACAGTAGCGCTGACTCTCCTGTAGGAAGGAACACGGCCGGTGGCGAACAAGCTCATGGGTTACCGCCCTGTTGACGATGAATTTCACCCCGACAAACCGATGTCGCCGCAACAGTTCGGCCGGCAGTGCATCCACCTCATCCAGGCTGAGTTTGCGCACGCCGAGGCCTGCCGGCGGCGCCTGCATATCCTCTTCTGCCACCACGCCGGCGAAGAGAAACGGTGACTTGGCGGAGAGCACCGACAGGATTCCGCGTATGATCGCGTTGTCGGCATGGGCCGCGCCGGCCTCCCGGTAAGCCCTGATCGAGCCGGTGATGAAACAGCCGGCAGGTGTCGGATCGATGATCAGGTACCTCGGCTGGCAGGCAAACAGGTCTGCCAGCCGTTCGGGACGGCAGGTGACCTCCACGGTCGCCACGGCCATTTCGAGCACGGAATTGTGCCCATGAGCGGCAACCTTGGTGACGAAGGGAATGGCCGAATCCTCAGTAATCTTATCTTCACTCTTGTAGCAGATCCTGCCGCAGGCCTCGAGACGGACCGCCAGCGAGGCACGATCGAGGTCATCCTGGATCTCAAACGAGGGTTCGACAATCTTCATGGGCTCAGTTTCCTTTCCAGAAGGGTGACATCTGCCTCAGCGACTCGATGATGCCCGGCATCTTTTCCAGGACGAAATCGACCTCGGCCTCGGTGTTATAGGTGCTCAGTGAAAAGCGTATCGAACCGTGGGCAGCGGTGAACGGCACTCCCATGGCCCGCAGCACATGCGATGGTTCAAGCGAGCCGGAGGTGCAGGCCGAACCGGAGGAGGCGCAGATGTTGTAGCGGTTCATATGCAGCAGGATCGCCTCACCTTCGACAAATTCGAAGCTGATGTTGCTGGTGTTCGGCAGACGATCGGTCTTGTGGCCGTTCAGCATCGACTTCGGGACAGCGGCCAGCAGTCCCTCTTCCAGTTTGTCGCGAAGGGCCTTGACCCGCGTGTTTTCATCCTCCATTTTCTCTGCGGCCAGGTCGCAGGCGCGGCCAAGGGCGACGATCGAGGCCACGTTCTCGGTGCCGCCCCGCCTTCCCTTCTCCTGGTGTCCGCCGGTCAGGAAGGGGACGAACATCGTCCCCCGGCGCACGTAAAGAACTCCCACTCCTTTGGGCGCATGCAGTTTATGTCCTGAAAGCGACAGGAAATCGATATCGAGTTCCTTCAGATTGATCGGCACCTTGCCTACCGCCTGGACGGCATCGGTATGGAAAAGAATCCCCCTCTCCCTGGCCATCCTGGCCATCCTCTCGATCGGGAAAATGACGCCGGTCTCGTTGTTCGCCCACATCACGCTGACAATGGCGGTATCCTCGGTGAGCGCCTCCGCATATTCATTCAGATCGAGCGTTCCGTCGGCCGCCACCTTCAGCCTGGTCACCCGGTGCTTGTGGCCGGTCAGGCGGTCGAGGTTCTCGCAGAGATTCTTGATCGCCGGATGCTCCACCCGGGTGGTCACGACATGGCGTTTTTCCGGGTAGGTCTGCAGGGCGGACAGGATCGCTGTCGAGTCGCTCTCCGTGCCGCAGCTGGTGAAGGTGATCTCTTCCGGATCGGCACCCAGCAGGCTGGCGACCTGTCTCCTGGCCTTGGCAAGGGCCTGTCCGACCTGGCCGCCGAAGGTGTGCATGCTTGAAGGATTGCCATAGTAATCGGCGAGATAGGGCATCATCGCCTCGAGCACCTCGGGAGCGATCCTGGTCGTGGCATTGTTATCCATGTAGATAACTGCGTCGTGATGCAGATCCATCAATTTTCCTCCACAATCAGGGTGTCAAGGACCAGTTCGCGCAGCTTCTTCTCCACGTATTCCTTGATCGTGGTCTGGGATTTCGAACAGCTCTTGCATGCCCCCCGCAGGGACACACTGACGAAATCGCCATCCACGTCGAGGAGCTCGATGTCGCCGCCGTCCTTTCGCAGGCCGGGCCTGATCTCCCGCTCGAGGACCTCCTCGATCTTCTTGATCTTCTGCAGCGTCGTCATCCTCTTCGGTTTTTCCATCGGCTTGATCCATTCCAGCTTGCTGCCGGACACCGTCTGCTGGAGGATTTCCCGCAGCCTGTCCTCGCACTTGCCGCACCCCCCGCCGGCCTTGGTGAAATTGGTGATCTCCTCGACGGAACGGAGGTTGGACTCGTTGATCGCCCGGATGATCTCGAGATCGGTAACCCCGAAGCACTCGCAGACGATCTCGCCTTCCGCCATCGGCAGCGCCATCCCACGGTAATCGGCGATCGCCGCTTCGAGGGCCTCCCGGCCCATCACCGAACAGTGCATCTTCTCCTTCGGCAGGCCGCCGAGAAAATCGGCGATATCCTCGTTGGTGATCTTGGCTGCCTCGTCAAGGGTCATGCCCTTGACCATTTCGGTCAGCGCCGACGAAGAGGCGATGGCGCTGGCGCAGCCGAAGGTCTTGAACTTGGCGTCGGTAATCACCCCGTTCTCATCGACCTTGATCGTCAGCTTCAGCGCATCACCGCAGGCCAGCGAGCCGACATCGCCGGTGCCGCTGGCGTTCTCCACTTCACCGACATTGCGCGGATTCAGAAAATGTTCCTTCACCAGGTCCGTATATTCCCACATAGACTAACTCCTGAATATTGTTTGTCAGAAAGGCCACACATCGAGTTGACAATAATACCAAAGCCACAAAAAGCAACCGCCTTTTACTCCCTCCCGCCGGCGCGTCAACCGTCATCCGGGGGCCTGTTCATTCCAGCAGTCCGATTTCGGCCAGCATGGCCCTGGCGGTGGCGACCAGATGCACCGTGCCGGCGGCTGTCCGCGATTCGACGTAGAAGCGGATCTTCGGTTCGGTCCCCGAGGGACGGATCATCAGCCAGGAACCGTCATCGAGGATCATCTTGCGGCCATCCAGAGTGATGACCTCGACAATCGTCTTTTCCTGACCGCCAACGGCAACCTTTGCCCCCGGGCCGTATTTATCCAGCCGGGAGAGGACCTCGAGCAGTTCGCGGCCCTTGAGGCGGACCGCCACGCCGTCCCGATCGGGATAATAGGCGCCGTAGGCATCCTCGATCTCCTGCAGGTATTCCCCCAGGTTCCGGCCGGTGGTCATGACCATGTCGAGGGCCAGCAACAGGCCGATATAGGCGTCTTTTTCGGGAGTGTGACCGATAACGGAGATGCCGTCCGATTCCTCGAAGAAGACCAGGGCACGGCCGATAACCGGCTTGAATTCCTTGAATCCGACCTTCGGTTCGAACAGTTCCTCGCCGAAGGCGGCTGCCAGGCAGTTGGCCAGGTTCGAAGTGGCCACCGTCTTTGCCACCATGCCCCTCTTCCCCCGGGACTGATGGAGGAAATGGTAGGCCATGGCGCCGAACTGGTTCATGCTGATCTCCTTGACGCCGTCGGTGAACCGGATCCGGTCGCCGTCGGGATCGATGATCGCGCCGAGCCTCAGCTTCTCGGGGCGGGATCCCACCGTCTCGACCACGCTCTGCATATTGGCAGTCGACGGTTCCGGGGCAATGCCGCCAAAGGTGACATCGGCCGTGTCCCGCAGGGTGACCAGGCGATCGCTCCCGGAGCCGGCAAACAGCCGGCGGATGTGCAGACGGCTGGCGCCGTGGACCGAATCGACGGCGACCACGATGTCCCGCCGGTCATGGAAGGCAGCCATTATCCGGTCGAGGTCAAGGCCGTGCCGACCTTGATTCCTGCGGACCAGGTTCTGCCAGCAGGCCAGTGCGTCAAAGGGCCGCAGATTCGGCAAATCCGGCATCTTCCCGGTATATTCACCTGAATCGAGATTACCGCCCTCATCCATCAGCCGCCTGGCATTGGCGGTGATCCGCTCGGTCAGCACCGCCGCCGCCGGACCGGCGTCGGCAGCGTTGTATTTGTAGCCACCGTATTCCAGGGGATTGTGCGACGGGGTAAGGTTGATCGAAAAGGCGGCAGACAATTCCAGGACAGCGGCAGACAGTGCGCCGGTGGTCGACTCGCCGGCATAATGGACGACAAACCCGGCAGCCAGCAGCGTCTCAGCCGCCGCCGCCGCAAGGATTTCGCCGCCGAAACGGTTGTCGAAACCGAGGACGCAACCCCGCCGCTGCGCCTCCTGGAAACTTCCAACCCCCAGGTGGACGGCATTGGCGTTGTCCTTCTCCAATCCGGCATAGAGTTCGATGATGGCTCTGGTGACCACGGCCACCGACCGGACGAAAATATCCTTCCCCAGCAGGCCGCGCCAGCCGGAGGTGCCAAAGGTGACAGGCTCAGTCGGCCTGCCGCGGTTCTCGACGATTTCCCGCCGCAGCAGGGAATAGGCCCGGTCAATCGCCGGCTGCCAGGAGGATCCTTCAGCGCTGCGCCTGGCGACAAGCTCCTTGATCAGGCCGAAAAAATCGCTCCTGCCATGATCACCCTCGACAACGTATCGGGCAAACAGCTGCCCGGCCGCATCTTTGTCCATCTTCATCCTCCAGCATCCATGAGCTGCGTTCAGCGGCAGATATTGCCACCTGGTTCAGTGCCTTGCCTGTGCAGTATTTTTACGGCAGAAGGGTCGTGTTGTACAGTTTTTTCCTGAATTTTCCTCCCATTGCCGCGTCAGCCGGATCTCCTGCGACTTGACAAGCATCAATAATTCTTTTACGCTTTAACAGTAATTCTGATTCGTAGCGATTTCCTGAAGCCACCGCTCCCCATCCTGCCGCCCCCCGACAGACAAGGACCAGCGGGGTCATCGCCATCCGGCACCACCTATCCCTTTTCACCTCCAGGAGTCATGCATGGCCCATAGACATGAAAACGAACTGATCCTCTGGTTTGACGATATCGGCATCGACGATGTCGCCATAGTCGGCGGCAAGAACGCCTCCCTGGGCGAGATGTACCAGTATCTCACCTCCCATGGCGTACAGGTGCCGCACGGCTTTGCAATCACAGCCCATGCCTACCGGCACCTGATCGCAACCAGCGGCATCCAGCAACAGGTGACCGAAGCCCTTGCCGGTCTTGACACCCACGACCTGCGTAACCTCCAGGAACGCGGCAAGAAGGTGCGGGAGATCATCCGCAACGCCCCGTTCCCGGAGGATCTGCGCGCGGCCATCATCGCCGCCTACCGGAAGATGGAAGACGAATACGGGGTCAATGTCGATGTCGCCGTCCGTTCCTCCGCCACCGCCGAGGACCTGCCGGACGCATCGTTTGCCGGTCAGCAGGATACCTACCTGAACGTCCGCGGCGCCGATGCGGTGATCGACTACTGCAGCCAGTGCTTCGCCAGCCTGTTCACCGACCGGGCCATTTCCTACCGTCACGACAGAGGCTTCGGCCAGTTCGACGTCTACCTGTCGATCGTGATCCAGAAGATGGTCCGCTCAGATTCGGCCTGCTCCGGCGTGCTCTTCACCCTCGACACCGAGTCCGGGTTCCAGAACGCCGTCTATATCACCGGTTCCTGGGGACTCGGTGAAAATGTCGTCCAGGGCGCCGTCACCCCTGACGAGTTCTATGTCTTCAAACCGACCCTGAAGGAAGGCAAGCGGCCCATCGTCTCCAAGCGCCTCGGCAGCAAGGAGATCAAGATGATCTATGACAACCGCCCCGAGGCGAGGGAACCGGTGATCAACATCCCGACGACGGAGGCCGAGCGCAACTCGTATATCCTCAGCGACGACGAACTGCTGCAGCTGGCCCGCTGGGCCATGGTCATCGAGGAACACTACGGCCGGAACATGGATGTCGAATGGGCCAAGGACGGGGATGGAGTAACCAAGGGCAACGGCCAGCTCTACGTTGTCCAGGCCCGTCCCGAAACGGTCCACTCGCAGACCTCGAAGAATATCACGGAGACCTACCTGCTCAAGGAACACGGCGAGATCCTCGCCAGGGGGCAGGCAGTCGGCGCCAAGATCGGGCACGGTCAGGCCAGGGTGATCAAGACGGTTTCAGGCATCCACGACTTCCAGCCCGGCGAGGTGCTGGTTACCGATATGACCGACCCGGACTGGGAGCCGATCATGAAAAAGGCCGGGGCCATCGTCACCAACCGCGGCGGCCGGACCTGCCATGCCGCGATCATCTCCCGCGAACTCGGCATTCCCTGCCTGATCGGCACCGAAAACGGCACCGAACTCATCGAGCAGGGCCGGGAAGTCACCGTCTCCTGCGCAGAGGGCGAGACCGGGTACGTCTTCGCCGGCAGGCTCGATTACTCCGTCGAGACCCTCAACCTCGACCAGGTGCCGGAAACCCGGACCCGGATCATGCTCAACGTCGGCATCCCGGAAAAGGCCTTCTTCGAATGCCAGGTCCCCAACGACGGCGTCGGCCTGGCCCGGGAGGAGTTCATCATCAACGCCCACATCGGCATCCATCCGCTCGCCCTCTACAATTACGGGGAACTGCAGAAGAAGGCTGAGGGAGGCGACAAGGAAACCGCCGAAATCGTCGCCGAGATCGACCGACGCACAGCCGCCTACCCCCGTGACAAGCGGCAGTTCTTCATCGACAAGCTGGCGGAGGGAGTGGGCCGGATCGGCGCCGCCTTCTATCCAAAGGATGTCATTGTCCGCCTCTCCGATTTCAAATCGAACGAATACGCCAATCTGGTCGGCGGCAGGCTCTACGAACCGGTGGAATCCAATCCGATGATCGGCTGGCGCGGCGCCTCGCGCTACTATGACCCGAAGTACAAGTCGGCCTTCGAACTGGAGTGCATGGGCCTGCTGAAGGCGCGAAACGACATGGGGCTGACCAATATCAAGTTGATGGTCCCCTTCTGCAGGACTCCGGAGGAAGGCAGGAAAGTCATTGAGACAATGCGGGAGTTCGGCCTGGTCCAGGGCGAAAATGGTCTCGAGGTCTACGTGATGTGCGAGATCCCGTCCAACGTCATCGCCGCCGACGCCTTCTGCGACATTTTCGACGGCTTCTCGATCGGCTCCAACGACCTGACCCAGCTGACGCTGGGCCTCGACCGCGACTCCGACCTGGTCGCCCACATCTTCGACGAACGCAACCCGGCAGTGAAGACGCTGGTCAGGATGGTGATCGACACCGCCAGGCGCCGCGGCCGCAAGATCGGCATCTGCGGCCAGGCACCATCGGATTTTCCCGAGTTCGCCACCTTCCTGGTCGAATGCGGGATTGACTCGATGAGCCTGATCCCGGATACCGCGGTCAAGACCAGGCTGCGGGTCTTGAAGAAAGAGCAGGAACTGGGCATCTCGCCGTAAGCGGCAAAGGGGCGGTCGGGAAGACCGGCCGCCCCGAAATCTCAGGCCAGCTGTCCCACCTTCTTCGCCTCCTCGACCAGCATCACCGGGATGCCGTCCCTGATCTCATAAAGCAGTCCGCATTTTCCGCAGAGCAGCCCCTTGTCGTCTTCCACCAGTTTGACCGGCCCCTTGCACTGGGGACAGGCCAGTATCTCGACAAGCTCTTTCATATCCATGACATATTCCTTCAATTAGAGTATCGTTCCTTCATTTTCGAGCATGTGGACTGTGCCAAGGATACATGGTACAGTGCAGAACGCAAATAAATAGAGGCCCATCTTCCGGGGGAACATCCCGGGAGGTTCGATCAACCATGCCGCGGGACAACCTCCCTGCCGCACACTACCATACCCTATATGACAGAGATGCTCGGTTGCATAGGCGGAGGCCAGATGGGAGAAGCCCTGATCAAAGGCATCCTCCAGTCCGGCCTCTACCGTTCGGAACAGGTCCTGATCACCGAACCGAACCAGGACCGCCGCGCCTGCCTCGAGAAGACGTATGCCGTCAGGACCAGCGGCGTCAGCGATGATCTCTGGCGGGAATGCAGCACGGTGATCCTCGCCGTCAAGCCGCAGATCATGGGATCGCTGCTGTCCGACGCCAGAGGCCTAGCCAGCAAGCGACACCTGATCATCACCATTGCCGCCGGCCTGCCGCTGTCGTTCTATGACGACTCCCTCGGTTCCTCATCGCTGCGCATCATCAGGGTGATGCCGAACACCCCGGCACTGGTCCTGGCCGGGGCATCGGCGATCAGCGGCAATGCCAATGCCAGCGCCGAAGACCTGCAGAAGGCGCTTGATATCTTCAATGCCGTCGGTACCGCCATGATCGTCGGCGAGACCTATCTCGACGCGGTCACCGGCCTCAGCGGCTCGGGGCCGGCCTACGTCTTCACCTTCATCGAGGCAATGATCGATGCCGGCGTCAAGTGCGGCCTGCCCCGGGACATCGCGGAGAAACTGACCCTGCAGACGGTTCTCGGCTCCGTCAAGCTGCTGCAGGAGGACGGCGGACATCCGGCCGTCCTGCGCTCGAAGGTCACATCGCCGGGCGGAACGACGATAGCCGGCCTGCATGTTCTGGAACGGGCGGGCTTCTCCGGTATCGTCTTCGATGCCGTCGAGGCGGCGACACGACGTTCCCTTGAGCTCGGCAAGGGATGATGAACGGCGCGTCCTTCCACACGGTGCGGGAGCTGACTGTCCGCCGGGCCGGAATCATCACGAAGCCCGACGACCCCGAGTCGACTGCCTGTGCCGAACGTCTGGGCACCTGGCTTGCCGGGCGGCATATCGAAACAGTGCTCGACAGCATTACCGCCGATCTTGACCTCCTCCTCGTTCTCGGCGGCGACGGCACCATGCTCCATATCGCCGAAAAGGCCGCGCTGCATGCCATCCCGGTGGTCGGCATCAACCTCGGTTATCTCGGCTTCCTCACCGAATTCACCGCACAGGAAGCTGAAAACACACTCGCTTCGCTCCTTGCCGGACCGGTCACCATCGAGAATCGCCAGATGCTGCAGACCCGGCTGCTGGCAGATGGCGCAAGCAGTGGAAAACGGTTCGCGCTCAATGACATCGTTATCAACAAACGCGCGCCAGACCGTCTCCTCAACCTCGCAACCAAGGCCAACGACAATATCATCACCACCTACAAGGCCGACGGCCTGATCTTTTCCTCACCCACCGGCTCGACCGCTTACAACCTCTCTGCCGGCGGTCCGCTCGTCCACCCGGGGTTGTCGGCAATCCTGGTCACCCCCATCTGCCCGTTCATGCTCGGCAGCAGGCCGATCATCCTGCCCGCCGACCGCATCCTCACCACCGGCTTCGACAGCAGATCGAGCAGCGACACCGCCAAGATCATCGTCGATGGCCGGCACACCTGGGACATGCACCAAGGCGACATCCTCGAAGTCAGGGCCGCCGAGTTCCCCCTTCAGCTCGTCACCTCCCCAAGCCGGGACTACTTCTCCATCCTCCGCACAAAACTGCACTGGGGCTTCCAGGGCAATCCCTGCCGGGAGTAAAAAATCCCTTCTGCCGTCAGGCAGAATCACACGATCGGCCGAAGACGGTTATCATTCTGAATTACCGTTCATCTTGTTTTTGCTGCCATCATGCATAATTATCTCTGATTATCTTCTTCAACCGAATGAATTAAAAGTTGCCGTTATCGATATTTCTGCGAGATTGCGGTTATTTTACACACTCTGGGAGCAATTCTCATATCTCCAGCTTACGTAAAATTCCCCCTGCATGTTTGCCCTTTTCGGCGCAATCCATGTTCATGTTGTGCTGAATATGCGTACAACTGCCTTGTCTTTTTCCCCTTTACACTCAAACCAGCGAGTTTTCGATGCTGATGCGATTGTGTCGGTTGGCAGCAAATCGCGTAATTATGACCGCTTGTCAAGAATTGTCGATCTGCTGTCGATTATTCGCCATGCAACAATGCAATCCGTGCCCGCACACTACGCACAAGACTGATCGCTCCATATCCATCCGGAATTGCAAACAATACATGGCTTACGCACAATAATTCTTTGCTTGACACAAAGCTCATCCTCCTGATATCGATTGGCAAATCCTATTGCAGTTCCTGAGTGAAACACCTTGCCAGGTCAAGGTCATCGTCAAAGCACGTTCAGACAGGAGGAGCGGATGGAGACAGAACTGGTTCTTTCGGCAGCGGCGCTCATCGGCCTTGCCGTACTCATCCCGATCCTGATGCTGGTCACGGCCGTCTTCGGGCCGCGATCGGAGAGCAAGGTCATAGACGAAGCCTACGAGAGCGGCATCGGATCGACCATCGGCATGGTCGACCAGAAATTCAGCGTCAAGTTCTATCTGCTCGCCATCCTCTTTCTCATCTTCGACATCGAGGCCGTCTTCATGTACCCGTGGGCCGTCAGCGTCCGCGCACTCGGCTGGTTCGGCTTCATCGAGATGGTCGTCTTCATGCTGCTGCTGCTCACCGGTCTCATCTACATTCTCAAGAAGGGGGTGCTCAATTGGCGCTAGGACTCGAATCCCAACTGGGGGAATCCGTCATCACCACCCGGCTTGATGACATCATCAACTGGGGCCGGCAGTATTCACTGTGGCCGATGGTATTCGGCACCGCCTGCTGTGCCATCGAATTCATGAGCGCCGCCGCCAGCCAGTACGACATCTCCCGCTACGGCGCCGAGGTTGTCCGCTTTTCGCCGCGTCAGGCCGATCTGCTGCTGGTCTGCGGCACCATCAGCTACAAACAGGCCCCGATCCTCAAACGGATCTACGAGCAGATGCCGGAACCGAAGTGGGTGGTGGCGATGGGCGCCTGCGCCTCCTCCGGCGGCATCTACGACAACTACTGCACCGTCCAGGGCATCGATACCATCATCCCGGTTGACGTCTATATCTCCGGTTGCCCGCCACGGCCTGAAGCGGTGCTTGATGCCCTGATGAAGATCCAGGAACAAATCGCCGGCGAGACCGTCACCAGGGATCGCCATAAAGATTTCAAGGGGATACTCGGTTAAGATGAAGGCTCACGCTCTCGAAAAAATCCGTACCGCCTTTGCCGGGGCAACCTGTTCCGAGATCCTCGGCAACCTCACCATCGATGTGACGGCAGACGACCTGATCGCTGTTCTGGAAATGCTGAAGACCGACCCGGAACTCCGCTTCGACCTGCTGCTCGATGTCACCGCCATCGACTACCTGGACTTTCCCGCGACGCGCGCCGCTCGCTATGCCGTGGTCTATACGGCAAGGAGCCTTGAGCTGAGCATGGTGGCGCAGGTCCGGGTGCCGGTCAGCGATCCCGATGTGGGCATCCCCAGCGCCACCGGCATCTGGGATTCCGCCAACTGGGGGGAACGCGAGGCCTTCGACCAGTACGGCATCCGCTTCAACGGCCATCCCGACCTCCGCCGGATCCTCAACCACTGGCAGTTCGAAGGCCATCCGCTGCGCAAGGACTATCCGATCGGTCGCGGCCAGATCTGCCATGAGACCGACAGCATGGAAAAAGAGATCCGTGGCAGGCTGCGCTCCAAGGGCATCGATGCCGACGTGCTCTCCGACATCAACACCGAGGTCATGTTCCTCAACCTGGGGCCCTCCCATCCGGCAACCCACGGAGCGATCCGCATCCTGACCGCGCTCGACGGAGAGACCATCCTCGCCAATGTCAACGAAATCGGCTATCTGCACCGCGGATTCGAGAAAACGGCCGAAAGCCTGACCTACAACCAGGTCATCCCGCTGACCGACCGTCTCAACTACTGTTCGGCCCTGATCAACAATATCGCCTACGTCAAGGCGGTGGAGAAGTGGCTGGGGATCGACATCACCGAACGAACCAAGTTCATGCGGGTGATCCTCACCGAATTCTTCCGTATCCAGGACCACCTCGTCTGCATCGCCGCCAACCTCGTCGACATGGGCGGCCTGACCAACTACTGGTATCTGTACAACGAGAAAGAGGCCTCCTACGACTTCATCAGCCGGCTCACCGGCGCCCGCCTGACCAGTTCCTTCACCCGCATCGGCGGCATGTACCGCGATTTTTACGAAGGCTGGCAGCAGGACCTCGAAACCCAGATCCAGGCCATTGAACGGGGCGTCTCCGATTCGCTCAAGCTGGTCCTGAAGAATCGGATCGTCCATGACCGGACCCAGGGTGTCTGCATCCTGCCGGCGGATACCGCCCTCGCCTACGGCTTTACCGGGCCCTGCCTGCGAGCCAGCGGAATCCCGTTCGACCTGCGCAAGGACGCCCCGTACTACCACTACGATCTCTTCGATTTCGAAGTGCCCGTCGGCAGCGCCGGCGACATCTACGACCGGATCATGATCCGCTTCGAAGAAATTTTCCAGAGCATCCGCATCATCCGCCAGGCAGTAAAGATCATCCCGGAGGGGCCGATCTTCGTCGACAATCCACTGGCCGTGCTGCCGCCGAAGGAAAAAGTCTACGGCAACATCGAAGGGCTGGCCAACCACTTCAAGCTGATCTTCGAAGGGGTGAAGGCGCCGGCCGGCGAATGGTACGATTCGTACGAGGCGGCCAATGGCGAGCTCGGCTTCCATTTCGTCTCCGACGGCTCCGGTCGTCCGTACAAGGTGAAAGTCCGTCCTCCCTGCTTCTACATCATGGGCGGATTCCATGAAATGGTCGAGGGCCAGATGGTCGCCGACGCCGTCATCAACCTCGGCAGTCTCAACATTATCGGGGGGGAACTTGACCGATGAGCAACCGCGCACACCTGACCTTTACCGGAAAACCCTTCCAGTTCGATGCCGAGCGCGATGCCGAATTCGAATACCTGGTCAAGCGCTACCCGACCAGGGAATCGATGATCCTGCCGGCCCTGTGGCTGACCCAGGAGCAGGAAGGCTGGGTCCCCGGCGAGGCCATCGCCTATATCGCCGACCGGATCGGCACCTTCGCCAGCCAGGTCTACGAGGCAGCCACCTTCTATACCATGTACCACCTGCACCCGGTCGGCCGGAACCACATCTGCATCTGCCGCACCCTGTCCTGCTGGCTCCGGGGGAAACAGGAAATCGTCGACTACCTTGCCGGCGAGATCGGCATTCGCCCTGGCGAAGTAAGCGAGGACGGCCGGTTCAGCCTGGAGGAGGTCGAGTGCCTTGGCCACTGCGGCACCGCCCCGGTGGTCCAGGTCAACGGCGAGTTCCACGAGAACATGGATGTGGAAAAACTGAAACAGCTGCTGGCAGGCCTGCCGTAAAGGAGACGCATCGATGGAAGTAAAAGTTCTCAGCGCAAAATTCGACATCGCCGATGCCCATCTTCTCGAGGTCGCCAAACAGCATGGCGCCTATGCCACCCTGGAAAAGCTCTTTGCCATGCCGCCGGCCGATGTCATCGACGAGGTCAAGAACAGCGGACTGCGGGGTCGCGGCGGCGCCGGCTTCCCGGCGGGCCTCAAATGGTCGTTCCTCCCTAAAGGTCTGGATAAACCGGTGTACCTTGCCGTCAACTCCGATGAATCGGAACCGGCGACCTTCAAGGACCGTTATATCCTCACCCGCGACCCCCACCTGCTGATCGAAGGCATCATCATCTGCTGCTGGGCGATCGGCTGCCATGACTGCTATATCTATATCCGCGGCGAATACACGACCCAGCGCAAAGCGCTGCAGAAGGCCATCGACGAGGCCTACGACGCCGGCTATCTCGGCGAGAAGGTCGCCGGGCAGGATTTCCGTCTCGACGTCACCGTCCACCGCGGCGCCGGGGCGTATGTCTGCGGCGAGGAAACGGCGTTGCTGGAATCGGTCGAGGGCCGCAAGGGCCAGCCCCGCAGCAAGCCGCCCTTTCCGGCGGTGGCGGGCCTCTACGGTTGTCCGACGATCATCAACAATGTCCAGACCATCGCCTCGCTGCCCTTCATCATCGCCAACGGTGCCGACGCCTACAAGGCCTACGGCACTGAAAAAAGCCCGGGCACTCACCTCTTCGGCATCTCCGGCCATGTCGAACGTCCCGGCATGTACGAGCTCCCCTTGGGTCTGCCGCTGCTCGAAGTGATCGACAAGGTCGCCGGCGGCGTCTGGAAAGCGAGAAAGCTCAAGGCCGTCATCCCCGGCGGCAGCTCGACCCCGGTGCTGACCCCGGAAGAGGCGGCGACCACGACGCTTGACTACGAATCGATGGCTGCCCACAAGACGATGTTCGGCTCCGGCGGCATCGTCGTGCTCGACGAGACCGTCGACATGGTCCGTCTGGTCAAGAACCTGATCGATTTCTACCACCACGAGTCCTGCGGCCAATGCACCCCCTGCCGGGAAGGCCTCGGCTGGATGCTGAAGATCGTCAAGCAGCTGCTCAACGGCGAGGGCACCACCGCCGACATCGACCTGCTGCGCGAGCTCTGCGACAATATCGAGATGAAGACCGTCTGCGTCCTGTCGGCCGCCTGCACCATGCCGGTCCGCAGCTATCTCGACAAGTTCCGACCGGAATTCGAGGCCTACGCCGCGGACCGGGCCAAGACCGAAGCCGCATGAACAGGAGATAAGGAACCATCATGGCTGAGACGGTAAAGCTCTTTGTCAACGGACAGGAAGTGGAAGTGGAATCGGGGAAGAACCTGATCGACGCGCTGAAGGTCGTCGGTATCGAAATCCCCCACTTCTGCTATCATCCGGCGCTCGGCGCCGACGGCAACTGCCGGATGTGCCTGGTCGGCATCGAGGATGGCCGGCCGCCGCTGGTGCCTGCCTGCAAGACACCGGTATCCGAGGGATTGAAGGTCCAGCTCGATGCCGAGAAGATCAGGAAGATCCAGCACGACGTGATGGAACTGGAGCTGATCAATCATCCAATCGACTGCCCGGTCTGCGACCAGGCCGGCGAGTGCGCGCTGCAGGACTACTACATGACCTATGACCACCAGGCCAGCCGGATGCGGGTGCCCCAGGTGGTGAAGGAGAAGAAGCTCGATTTCGGCTGCGGCGTCGTCCACGACCAGGAGCGCTGCGTCCTCTGCGCCCGCTGCGTGCGCTTCACCCGCCTGATCACCAAGACCGGGGAACTCGGGATCGTCAACCGCTCCGACGAGGCCAGGGTGACCGTCTTCCCCGGCCGCCAGCTCGACAACCGGTACGCCCTGAACGTCGTCGACCTCTGCCCGGTCGGGGCGATGACCAGCCGCGACTTCCGCTTCAAGCAGCGGGCCTGGTTCCTGAAGAGGTCGCCGTCCATCTGCCACGGATGCTCGATGGGCTGCAACATCTTCATCGACCATAATCGCGAAAAGGGGGGCGACGATCTGATCTACCGCTTCCGTCCCCGCCACAACGCCCTGGTCAACGGCTACTTCATCTGCGACGAGGGAAGGCTCACCTACCACCAGGAGAATGAAGGGAGACTGGCGACGGCCATGGTTGACGGCAAGGACAGTCCCCTCGATCAGGCGATCGAGATGGCCCGCCGGAAACTGGAAAACGCCCGCAAACCCGTCTTCCTGCTTTCGCCGAACTGTTCGCTGGAACAAATGCTCGCCATCCGCGCCCTGGCCGAATCACGCAAGGCCCGACTTTCCGGTTTCAGCGACGCCTACATCAAAAACGGAGATGGAGACGGCTGGCTGATCCAGGACGATAAATCTGCCAATCGCGCCGGTCTCGAACTACTCGGCATCGACACTGCCAGGGAGGGGTTCGCCCAGGCCCTCGAGGACGCCGACCTTCTCGTCAACTTCAACAGCATGCGCATCGTACCGGCCGCCGCCGAACTGGCCGGGAAAATAGCCGGTCTTACCACCATCGCGATCAGCAGCCACAACGGCCCCTTGACACGCCAAGCCGCCGTTGCCCTGCCGGTCTCCTCCTACAGCGAATACGGCGGCATGGTGATCAACACAAACCATATCCTCCAGCGTTTCGCGCCTGCAGTCATCAAAAATCAGCCGGCACCGGACATGCTCGACCTGCTGCGCCAGCTGGGATGTACCCTCACAGAACGTACCGACCTCGGCAAGGCGATGCAGCAAGCCATTCCGGCGCTGGCCGGCACCGATATGTCCGCCTTTCCCGCAGAAGGACTGAATTTGAAGGAGAAGGAGACCGATCATGTCACCGCTTGATTACCTGCTGGTCGCCCTGCGCGTCGCCTTCGGCGCCTTCGTCCCGCTCTGCTTCGTCGCCGTCCTGGTGTGGATGGAGCGGCGCGGAGCCGCCTTCTTCCAGGACCGGGCGGGCCCAAACCGATGCAATATCTTCGGATTCCGTGCCGCCGGCCTGATCCAGAACCTCTCCGATGCGGTCAAGCTGGTATTCAAGGAAGATATCGTGCCGGGCCATATCCCGCACAAGTTCTACTTCATCCTGGCGCCGGTACTGGTTTTCGTCACCGCCCTGATCTCGTTTTCGGTTATCCCGTTCGCCGACACGCTGGTACTGGGAGAGAACAGCTACGTGATGCAGGCCATCCCGCTCGATATCGGCATACTGTGGTTTCTGGCCTGTGCGGGATTTTCCGTCTACGGCATCATCCTCGCCGGCTGGTCGTCGCACAACAAGTACGGCATCCTCGGCGGGCTGCGGGCGGCGGCCCAGGTCATCAGCTACGAGATCCCGATGGGACTCGCGCTGGTCAGCCTGCTGGTGGTCTACGGCACGGTGAATCTCAACGAGATCGCCAGGTTCCAGGGACAGCTGCTGTTCGGCATGATCCCTGCGTGGGGCGTGATCCTGCAGCCGCTGGGCGTCATCCTGTTCATCGTCGCCGCCTTTGCCGAGACCAACCGGACCCCCTTCGACCTGGCCGAGGGTGAGAGCGAGATCGTCGCCGGCTATCACGTCGAATACAGCTCGATGAAGTTCGCCCTGTTCTTCATGGGCGAGTACGTGGCGATGTTCGTCTCCAGCGCCATCATCATCACCCTGTTCTTCGGCGGCTACCAGATCCCCTGGCTTGCCACCGAAACCCTGGTCGCCTACGCCAAGCCGGTCGCTCTGGTACTGCTTGTGCTGCTGCCGGTGGCCAACTACTTCTTCACCGGCTGGATCCGCAGGAACAACACCAGCCATTACTACCGGCCGAATGACCCGCGGGTCCGCGAAGCCAATATCTATATCCGGTGTTTCTGGATTCTGACCGGCATCGTCGAGATCATCCTGCTCGGCCTGCTGCTCGCCGATACTGCTCCTGAAACAATACGGATATTCGTGGCACTGCTGCAGATGGCCACCTTCCTGCTGAAAACGGTGGCGATGTGTTTCGTCTACGTCTGGGTACGTTGGACCCTGCCGCGGTTCCGCTACGACCAGTTGCAGAAACTCGGCTGGCAGACGATGTTGCCGCTGTCCCTCGTGAATATCTTTGTCACCAGCGCCGTTGTCGTGGCCCTGAGTTGAAGGGGAATATGATGAGTGCGAAAATCAAGACCATTGAACGGCAAGGCGTCAGCTATGACCAGCGGTTGTTCCTGATCGAGGTGTTCAAAGGCATGCGCGTCACCTTCGGCCACTTCTTCCGCAATCTGCTTGACAATTCCAAGCTCTACGTCCGCCATTATCCCGAAGTCAAGCCGGAGATCACTCCG
The DNA here is from genome assembly GCA_008933635.1 of Desulfobulbaceae bacterium. Taxonomy (GTDB): domain Bacteria; phylum Desulfobacterota; class Desulfobulbia; order Desulfobulbales; family Desulfocapsaceae; genus Desulfoprunum. The sequence continues at coordinate 23,149 of WBUQ01000038.1, forward strand.
CGCTGGCGGGGACGCCACCGGCTCACCACCCATGAAGACGGTACGGTAAAATGCGTGGCCTGCTTCATGTGCCAGACCAACTGCCCCTCGCACTGCATCTCGATCACGGCGGGCGAGCGGAACGACGGCCGGTCTGAAAAGCTGCCGGTCCGTTTCGATATCGACCTGCTGGAATGCATCTACTGCGGCTACTGCGTCGAAGCCTGTCCGATGGATGCGATCCGCATGGACACCGGCATCTTTTCCGTGGTCACCGCCGACCGCCAGTCGGTTGTCATGGGGTTGGACAAACTGCTGGCCACTCCCGGGGCCTTCACTGAAGAAGACTATAAAAAAAGGGGATTGTAAAACCATGCTCAGTCAATGGCTGTTCTACGGCTTTGCCACCCTGGCTGTGGTCGGCGCCCTCGGCCTGATCCTCAGCCGTCACCCGATGAACGGGGCGATGTGCTTTGTGATCACCCTGATATCGCAGGCCGGGCTCTACGCCCTGCTCTCGGCATCGCTGCTGTTCGCCCTGCAGCTGATCGTCTATGCCGGCGCCATCATGTCGCTGATCCTCTTCATCATCATGTTCCTCAATATCCAGCCCGCCGATCTCCCGCAGGAGACCGGCAGATGGGGCTTTCTCATCGGCGGGAGCCTGGCCGTCGTCCCGATCGGCCTGCTGCTGCTGAAAATCGTCAGATCCCTGCCGGCGGGAGAGACCACGATCATCGGCAACGGCTTCGGCCATGTCAAGTCGGTGGGCCTGGTCCTTTTCCGCGACTGGCTGCTGCCGTTTGAGATCGTTTCGATCCTGCTGCTGGTCGCCCTCGTCGGCGCCATCGTCCTCGCCGGCAAAAAGGAGACGATCCAATGATCCACGACTATCTCTCCCTGAGTATCCTGCTTTTCTGCCTCGGCGTACTCGGCGTCATTTCCCGGCGCAATGTCTTCACCGTCTTCATGTCGATCGAGCTGATGCTGAATGCCGCCAATCTCGCCTTCATCGCCCTCGCCCGCCTGCACGAGAGCATGGATGGACATGTCCTGGCCCTGCTGGTGATGGCCGTCGCCGCCGCCGAAGCCGCGCTGGCACTGGCCGTCGTCATCCTGCTGCACAAGCATACCGGCAAGGTCGACACCAACGTCTTCAGTCTGCTGAAAGGGTGAACAGATGGCCAACACCACTACCTATCTCGGCCTGATCCCACTGCTGCCCCTCGTCGGCGCGGCCGTCATCGGCTTCCTCCATCTCGGCACCTGCAAGGGCGAACGGCTCCCGGAGCGGTTCTACGGACTGCTTGCCTGCACCGCTCCGATCCTGACTTTCCTGCTGGCAGTCAAGGTCTTCTTCGATCTCCGCGGCCTGCCGGTCGAGACGCGCTTCCTCAGCCAGGAGGTTTTCACCTGGTTCAAGGTCGGCGAGATGGATATCGCCATGGGCTTCCTCGCCGACCCGCTCAGCTCGCTGATGCTGCTGTTCGTCACCTTCACCGGCTCGCTGATCCACATCTACTCCATCGGTTACATGGCAAAGGACGAGAGCTTCGCCAAGTTCTTCGCCTACCTCAACCTCTTCCTCGGCAGCATGCTGATCCTGGTCCTCGGCAACGGCCCGGTCGTCATGTTCGTCGGCTGGGAGGGCGTCGGTCTCTGCTCCTACCTGCTGATCAGCTACTACAGTGAAGACCGGAGCAACGTGCTGGCCGGCAACAAGGCCTTCATCGTCAACCGCATTGGCGACTTCGGCTTCGTCCTCGGCATGGCCTTCCTGTTCTGGGCCATCGGCAGCGGCGGTTTCGATTACATCTCGCTCAAGGCCAACGCCCACATGCTGCCGGAGGCGACCGTCATCCTGGTCTGCCTGCTGCTGTTCCTGGGCGCCACCGGCAAGTCGGCCCAGATCCCCCTCTACGTCTGGCTGCCCGACGCCATGGCAGGTCCGACCCCGGTCTCGGCCCTGATCCACGCAGCGACCATGGTCACCGCCGGCGTCTATATGGTCGCCCGCTTCAGTTTCCTCTACGCCCATGTTGCCGCCGTCGGCGTCTTCATCGCCTGGGTCGGCATCATTACCGCTCTGGTCTCTGCGATCTACGGCATGTACCAGGACGATATCAAGAAGGTGCTCGCCTACTCGACCGTCAGCCAGCTCGGCTACATGTTTGCCGGTGTCGGGCTCGCCGCGTACTCTGCCGGCATCTTCCACGTCTTCACCCACGCCTTCTTCAAGGCCCTGCTCTTCCTCGGCGCCGGTTCGGTGATCTACGCCATGCACCACGAGCAGAACATCTGGAAGATGGGCGGCCTGCGCAGCAAACTGCCCCTGACCTACAAGACGATGCTGATCGGCTCGCTGGCTCTGGCCGGCTGCCCGCCGTTCTCCGGTTTCTTCAGCAAGGACGAGATCCTCTATTCGGCGCTGGCCTCCGGTCACACCGGGATCTGGCTGGTCGGTGTCTTGGTGGCCGGCATGACCGCTTACTACACTTTCCGGATGATCTTCGTCGTATTCCACGGCAGCCCGCGCGACGCCCACGCCTTCGACCATGCCCATGAGCCGCCGGCGGTGATGACCGTGCCGCTGGTCATCCTCGCCATCGGCGCCCTGTTCGCCGGCTTCCTCAACCTGCCGGCCCTGTTCGGCGGTTCGCAGCAGGTCACCCACTGGCTGGCACCGAGCCTGGCCGAACACGCCCACGAGGCTGCCCACAGCACCGAGATCATCGCTATCGCCGCCAGCGTCGCCGCCTTCTTCGTCGGCATCCTCATCGCCTGGCGCAAGTTCGGCCAGGGAGCTGAAGAACCCGTCTTCAGAGGCTTCGCCAGCTTCGCCTACCACACCTTCCGCGTCAACGAGTTCTACGACGTCATACTGGTGCGGCCCTACAAGGCCATCGGAGGAGCCATCGCCAATTTTATCGATGCGAATATTACAGACATTCCGGCACAGGTGATCGCCTGGTTCTACCGTCAGGCCGGTTCGCTGTTCAAGCTGCTGCAGGTCGGTTATGTCAGGGCCTACGCGATTTACATGATCGTCGGCCTGAGCGTGATGAGCCTGCTGCTCGCCCAATCCTTCAAGTAGGAACGAGGTCCGCATGTTTGATAACGTCCTCTCGACCATGATCTTCCTGCCGATTGTCATCGGTCTGGCGGTGATGCTGATACCCTTCGGATCAAATGCCGCCCGTCGGATCGGGCTCGCCGCCTCCCTGCTGGTTCTGCTGCTCGGCGTCAGGGCTTACTTCAGCTTCACCGGCAGCGGCCAGCTCGAATTTGCCGAGACCCGAAACCTGATCGAAACCCTCGGCATCGCCTACCGCCTCGGCGTCGACGGCATCAGCTTCTTCGTCCTTCTCACCGGGGCTGTGCTGATCCCCATCGTCTTCGTCGTCGTCAGGGACCGGCCACGCGCCTTCTACGGCAACCTGCTGATTACCGCCGGGGCGATGGCCGGCGCGATCGCCGCCTGCGACCTGGTGCTCTTCTACATCTTCTGGGAGATCATGCTGATCCCGATCTTCTTCATGATCGGACTCTACGGCGGACCGGACCGCAGGGCGGCAACGATCAAGATCATGCTCTACACGGTCTCCGGATCGCTGCTGATGCTGGCCTCGATCATCTACCTCGGCGCCGCCTTCCACGCCCATTTCGGGGTCTGGTCGTTCGAAACCATCGCCCTGACCGGTCTCGATCTCAGCGGTCGCACCGCGACCCTGGCCTTCTTCGGCTTCATGCTGGCCTTTGCCATCAAGATCCCCATCTTTCCCCTCCACACCTGGCTGCCCGATGCCTACACCGAGGCCCCTGCCGCCGCTACCTTCCTGCTTTCTGCGATCATGGCCAAGATCGGCATCTATGCGGTCATCCGCTTCATCATGCCGGTCTTCGGTCCCGAACTGGTCCATTACGCCGTGCCGCTGGCCTGGGCCGCCGTCATCGGCCTGATCTACTGCGGCATCGCCGCCATCGGGCAGAAGGACATGAAGCGGCTGCTGGCCTTCTCGTCGGCCTCGCACATGGGTGTCCTCGCCCTCGGCCTGTTCTGCCTGAACATCCAGGCCCTGACCGGTTCGATCTTTCAGATCATGGCCCACGCCACCAGCACCGGCCTGCTGTTTTTGCTGATCGGCATGATCGAGGACAGGTTGCAGACCCGTGAGATCGCCGACCTCGGCGGCATCGCCCGTCAGGCCCCGATCTTCGCCTTCTTCTTCGCCGTCGCCCTGCTGGCCTCTGTCGGTCTGCCCGGCACGAGCGGTTTCATCGGCGAATTCCTGATCATCCTCGGAGCGATCAAATTCGACACCACGATCGGCATCTTCGCCGCCACCACGCTGATCATCGGCGTCTGTTACATGCTGTGGATGTTCCAGCGGGTGTTCTTCGAGAAAGGCAACGACAGGACAGCCGGCTTCACCGACCTGTCAGCGGCCGAAACCCTGGCATTCCTGCCGGTCATCGTGCTGATCCTGCTGATGGGCGTCTTCCCGCAGCCCTTTATCGCCAGGATCGAACCGGCCGCCCAGAATCATATCGCCACGGTCCAGGCGACCGGCCGGACTTCAGGCCAGATCGCCCTGGATCATACCCTGCAACAGCATTGAGGACGGACCATGACCTCTGATCTCGTATTCCTGCTCCCCCTCGTCACCGTCACCATCGGGGCCATTCTGCTGATGCTGCTGTCGGCCTTCGAGAAGATTCGCATCGAGGTGTCGTCCGCCCTGGCGATGGGCATCTTTGCCGTAGCCTTCCTCATCCAGCTGGTGCCGGTCGGCCCTGACGACGTCAGGCCATTCGTCTCCCTGTTCAACGGCATCCTGCTGGTCAGCGACTTCACCCGCATCGCCTCGCTGATCATCATCGCCTGCGGCTTTTTCACCGCGATGAGCTCAATTTCCTACTTCCGCCAGAACAGCTTCGCCACCCTCGAGTTCTTCAGCCTGATGACCTTTGCCGTCAGCGGCATGATCCTGCTGACCATGGCCCAGGAACTGATCACCGTCTTCATCGCCCTCGAGACCGTGTCGCTGTCGATTTACGTCCTGGTCGGCTGCAACCGCCGGAGCGTATTGAGCACCGAGGCCATCCTCAAGTACCTGATCCTCGGCGCCTTCGCCGGGGCCTTCTTCACGATGGGTGCAGCCCTGGTCTATGCCGGCGTCGGCAGCACCGGTTTTGCCGCGATCACCGATGCGATCGCCATGGGCGGACTGCTGCAGAACCCGGCTCTAGCCGGCGGGCTGCTGTTCATCCTCTTCGCCCTCTTCTTCAAGGTCACCGTCTTCCCGTTCCACGCCTGGGTCGTCGATGTCTATGACGGGGCCCCGATCCCGGTAACCGGTTTCATGGCCACCGCCCTCAAGACCTCGATATTCGCCGTGCTGGCCAACGTACTGCTGCTCGCCGACGACATCCGCGGCACCTGGGTCGACATGCTCTTCTACCTCACCGTCTTCACCCTCTTTGCAGGCAACCTGATCGCCATCGGCCAGAACAGCCTGAAACGGATGCTCGCCGCCTCCGGCATCGTCCATACCGGCTACCTGCTGATCGCCCTGATCGCCGTCTCCGGCGACAGCTTCAGCGGTTCGGTTATCCTGTATTATCTGGCTGCCTACGCCGCCAGCACCCTCGGCATCTTCGCCTCGTTGTCCTATCTCTCCGGCAACGATGAAAAGCGCAGGGACTTCGACGACTTCAAGGGACTGGCAAAGGTCCGGCCGTACTCGGCTGCCGTCATCGCCATCTTCCTGCTGTCGATGGCCGGGATCCCGCCCACCGCCGGCTTCATGGGCAAGCTCTACATCATCGTCACCGCCTTCCAGGCCGGCCAGACCGCCCTTGCCGTCCTCGGTATCGTCAGCAGCATCCTGTCGATGTGGTATTACCTGCGGCTGATCATCGCCATGTACTTCCATGAATCCGAGGATGCCTTCGAGGTCAGCAGTTCACGGTCGGCACCGTACTGCGCCTTTATCCTGGCGGCCTGCGTCCTGGCGATGGGGCTGTACCCGGTGGCGATCTGACAATTACGGCCAACATCACCCACCCATAGCGGAGAAGGAGAACAGCAATGAAAGCGAAGGACATTCTCGCAGTCAAGGGCCGCAGGGTCATCACTATCCACCAGGACAACACGGTGATAGAGGCTATCGCCCTCTTCTTCGCCAACCGGGTCGGATCGCTGATCGTGGTCGACGAGAATGACGACATCAAGGGCATCCTCGCCCCGAATGACGTCCTCAAGGCCGTCCACAACGACCTCGACAACATCCAGCACACCAAGGTCAGCCGGTTCATGAGCACCAACCTGATCGTCGCCAAACTCGATGACGACATCGACTATATCCAGGCGGTCATGACCGAAAACCGGGTCCGGCACATCCCGATCATCGAAAAGGGCAAGCTGCAGGGGCTGGTCTCCATCGGCGACGTAGTCAAGGCCCAGCTGAAGATAAGGGACGTGGAGAACCAGTATCTCAAGGAATACATCGAAGGGAAGTACCCGGCGTAAACTCCAGCCGAGTCGTCGACACCTGACCTGGCCCCGGTTCAGAGCCGCCCGTAAGCGGCGCGGATGAATTCGGGGCCATATTTTTTCTCCAGCCGCAGCAGGATGAAGTGTCCCCTGGCCATCGCCTGGAAATGGTCGATGAACAGGGTGTTGATGACAGCCCCGCCGAGGGCCCCGATCACCGGCACGGCCTGGGCGGCGATCTTTTCCGACACCTGCACCCCGAACCGTGAGGCGACCTGGGTCAGCAGCCTGACCATCACCGGCGGCGCCGACTTCGACAGTCCCTTGCCGGCGATATGCCTGGCCGCATCCGACACCACCTGGGCCAGACCGGCACGGACGGCGAAGTAGCCGGTCTCGGAGCCATCGTCCCCCTTCCCCGGCCCGCCGAAGGCGAAGACCTCGATACAGGCGACCTTGATCGCCGGGTCGGTGATCAGGTGATCTTCGCTGCGCGCGATATCGGCGATCGACCGCATCATGATGGTGGTGGCCAGCGGCAGTTCGACGGCCAGGGCGGGAATACCCCAGAATCCGGCGGCGGCACCGGTTCCTGCAACCATCAGCCGGTGGAGGGAATTCGCCGCTGCCTTCTTCTGCTCTCCCACCTTCATGGTCAGTATGGCCGAATGGGCTGCCGCTTCGAGGGCCTTGCGGCTGAGGGCGGCCACCGTGCCCGACCAACCTGGCGGCAGCATGGCGAAGCCTTTCTCCAGCGACGTGCCGAGCATCGCCGTCAGCTTCATCGCCAGCCCGGGATTTTCCAGCAGCAGCCGAGCCTGCCTGAGGTCGGACAGGTCCTGCGGGGTCAGCTCAGGCATCGCCAGCTCCGCGGCCATCCAGGATCTCCCGGATCTTCCCCGACAACTCCCTGGCGGTGAAGGGTTTCTGAATGAAATGGACCCCCTGGTTCAGGACCCCGTGTCTTGCGATGATATCTGCGGTATAACCCGACATGAACAGCTGGGCCGTCTGGGGGTGGCTGGCGGCCAGCTGCTTCGCCAGATCCCAGCCATTCATCTCGGGCATGATGACGTCGGTGATCAGCAGATCGATCTCCGCACCATATTTCCCGGCCAGCTGCAGGGCGAGGTACGGCCTCTCGGCGGCCAGAACCCTGTAGCCCAGGCCTTCGAGCATCCGCTTCTCCATGTCGAGAATCGTCGGGTCATCCTCAACCAGCAGTATCGTCTCCCCCGCGGTCTTGCGCCTGATGCCCTGCTCCCCGGCGCCATCGCGGATCACTCCATCCCGGTATCTCGGCAGATAGATGGTAAACTCGGCCCCCCTTCCGGGCTCGCTGAGCACCTCGATGCTGCCGTTGTTCTGCCTGACAATGCCGTAGACGGTCGCCAGGCCGAGGCCCGTGCCCAGCCCGACGTCCTTGGTGGTGAAGAAGGGCTCGAAGATGTGGTCCATCGTTTCCCGGTCCATGCCGCAGCCGTCATCGCTGACGCTCAGCCGGACGTAATCACCGGCTGTCAGCCCCGGCAGGCGCATGAGGTGCTCGTCATCCAGGCTGACGTTGCCGGTCGTTATCGTCACCCGTCCGACACCGTCGATGGCATCCCGGGCGTTGACGCAGAGATTGGCGAGGATCTGATCGACCTGGACCGGATCCATGTGCACCGGCCACAGATCCTTGCCGGTCCGCCAGGCAAGTTCGATGTCCTCACCGATCAGGCGGTGGATGATGCCGAGCATCCGGTTGACGGACTCGTTGAGGTTGAGCGGTACCGGCATGATGGTCTGCTTGCGGGCGAAGGCGAGCAGCTGGCGGACGATGCCGGCTGAACGCTGGGCGGCGTCGAAGATCTTGCCGATACTGTCGTGGATCGGGCTGCCGGCGGGGAGCTGATCGAGGACCATCTCGCTGTAGCCGATGATGATCATCAGGATATTGTTGAAATCATGGGCAACGCCTCCGGTCAGACGGGCGATGGCCTCCATCTTCTGCGCATGCTGCAACTGCTCGGCCATCCGCAGGTTTTCGGTAATGTCACGCTTGACCGCGACAAAATTGACAATCCGCCCATCGGTGTCGTGCACCGGCGAGATCGTCATGTCCTCGGTGAAGTGTGTGCCATCCTTGCGCCGATTGGTGATGTGCCCCTTCCAGGTCCTGCCGCCGGCGATCTCGCCCCACATGGTCCGATAGAATTCGTCATCCTGGCAGCCGCTCTTGAGCAGACGGAGGTTCCGGCCGATGGCCTCCTCGGGGCTGTAGCCGCTGGTCGTGTAAAACGCCGGGTTGGCATAGGTGACGTTGCCCTCAGGATCGGTAATGACAATGATTTCGCCGGCCTGCTCGATCGCGATCATCAGGCGTTCGCGCTCCGCCTCGGTCTGCTTGCGGCTGGTGATGTCGAGGGCGGTGAAGGTGACTCCCTTCGAGAGATCGCCGACATCGAGCGGTGTCGAGCTGAGGAGGACATCGATCACTCTGCCGTCCCTGCACCGCCACCTGGTCTCCATCGTGCCGGTGCCATGCTGCCGGATCATCTCGTATTTTACCCGGCCGACGTGTTCGTAACCGGCATCGTCGACATAGAGCATCCGGGCGCTGCTGCCGATCAGTTCCTCGC
>WBUQ01000196.1 GCA_008933635.1 Desulfobulbaceae bacterium
GCCCAGATCTCATCGGCGTCGGCGGCGATCCAGTATCCCCCGGAGGCGGCGACGGTCCCCATCGACACCACCAGCGGTTTGCCGCTCTCCTTCAGCTCGAGCAGTTCCTGGCGGATGATTTCCGAGGCGAAGGCCGATCCCCCGCCGGAGTTGATCCGCAGGACCACGGCCTTGACCGAGTCCTCCTTCCGCGCTTGCCTGATCAGGGCGGCCAGGGTGTCGCCGCCGATGACCCCGGTGGGCTGTTTGCCGGGCAGGATGTTGCCCTGGGCGATCAGAATGCCGATCTTGTTCGGCGAACTGCCGGCATCGGCGGCGGCCGGGCCGATCATCTCGAGGAAATCGGCGGAGGAGATCCAGGTGTAGTCGCGTTCCGAGCTGGTGCCGGCGATCGAGGCGAGATGCGCCTGCACCTGGGAACGGGTCCAGATCTTGTCGACCAGCCCCATATTCAGCGCCAGCCGGGCGGTATCGCCACCGGTCTGGGCAAGCAGGCTGGCGATATTGTTGGTGTAGGCATCGATATTGGGTCGTCCGATCTCGCGCTCGCTGATGATGTCGGTGACGTAGCTGTCCCACAGCGAGGTCAGCCAGAGGCTGTTCTGCTGGCGGGCCTCCGGCGACATCGAGTCGCGGATGATCGGTTCCACCGCCGATTTGTAGGTGCCGACCCGGAACACGTGGAAATTGACCCTGAGTTTTTCCAGGGCTTCGCGGAAATACAGGGAGTAGGCGCCGAAGCCGTGCAGGTCGACCCCGCCCATCGGGTTGACGGCGACCAGGTCGGCGTAGGAGGCGAGGTAGTACTGCTTCTGGGTATAGAGATCCTCGGCGGCGATGACCTGGCGGCCGGTCTTGCGGAAGCGCTTGAGGGCCGAGCCGATGACCTGCAGCTGGTCGAGTCCGGCGGAACCCATGTCCTTCATGTCGAGGAGGATCGCGGTGATCCGCTTGTCCTCAGCCGCCCGGTCGATGAGGTGGACGATATCCTGGAGCAGGATCTCCCGGTCCTTCGGCTGTTCGTCGTCCATCTCTTCGAAGAGCCTGGCGAAGGTGGATATCGGTTTCTTCTCTTCGACGATGTCGCCGGCAAGGGAGAGGACGAGAATGCTGTTGTCGGGCAGTTTCGGGCTGCGGTCGATGAGCAGCGAGGCGACGGCAGCGACGATGATCACCAGCAGGATGATATTGAGGATCGTGTTGCGGATGGCGGTAAGCACCCGGCCGGTGAATCTGAAGATGCCGAACAGGGACAGGAGAAGGTCTTTCATGGAGATGAACGCCGTCGAATTGGTGGTGGTTGGATGGATCAGGTGTCAGATTGTAAGTCTTCCTGAAAAAGATTCAAGTGTTGTCGGCAACGATCGTGCCTGGTCCCGTGCGGTAAAGGGCAACGCCAGCTGGCGGGGCTGCCGTCTACCCGCGGGAGTCAGCTTCGACAGTGATATCCCGAGGAGACGCACCTTTTTCCGGCCGGCTTCGGTGGCGTGCAGCAGCCGCGGCACCTGAGCGAAAATTTCGCCGCCGTCGAACACCGGCAGGGGCAGGGTCAGTGAGCGGGTGATGGTGGTGAAATCATGGTAGCGGATCTTCAGGGTGATGGTCGACCCGCCCTGGCGGTGGCTGGTCAGGGCCTGCTCGATATCCGCCGCAAGGGCTCGCAGGATGGCGAAGATCTCGGTCAGGTCGGCGCTGTCGCGATCGAGAGTGGTCTCGCTGCCGATCGATTTGCGGATCCGGGACGGTTGGACCGGCCGATCGTCGATGCAGCGGACGATGTCGTGGAAGAAGGCCCCGGCCTTGCCGAAATTGCGGGTCAGTTTCTGCCGGCTGCACTGCCGCAGGTCGAGGCCGTTATGGATGCCGAGCTGCCGCATCCGGCCCTCGGTGACCTGGCCGACGCCATGGAACTTGCCGATCGGCAGGGCGTCGAGGAACTCCCGGGCCTCCTCCGGCAGGATCACGGTCAGGCCTTTTGGCTTGCGGTGGCCGCTTGCGACCTTGGCGAGGAATTTATTGCAGGAGACGCCGGCGGAGGCGGTCAGGCCGGTCTCGTTCTCGATCCGGGCGCAGAGCGAGCGGGCGATCAGCGTGGCCGACCCGCGGTGCTGCCGGCAGAGCGAGACATCGAGGTACGCCTCGTCGAGTGACAGCGGCTCGACCAGCTCGGTATAGCTGCGGAAGATATCCATGACCTGCCGGGAAATCTCCTTGTAGCGGCCCATCCGCGGCCTGAGGAAGACTGCCGCAGGGCAGAGCTGCGCCGCCCGTGCGCTCGGCATGGCGGAATGGATGCCATGGCGCCGGGCCTCGTAGGAACAGGCCGCCACTACGCCGCGGCTGTCGGGCGGGCCGCCGACGATGACCGCCTCGCCGCGCAGCTCGGGATTGTCGAGCTGTTCCACCGATGCATAGAAGGCGTCCATGTCGATGTGGATGATCTTGCGGAGGCTGGCTGGCGATCGGATGTCCATGGTCTGGGCCGGAAGAGTTGCTGACGACTGATCATCGGGTCTGGGTCCACTATACGACACAATGGTCTTTTTCTCATCTCTTCAATCATGTACGGCCAAACTGGAAATTCTGGTATATTTCCGCCACCGGCCTTCGCCGCGGCGGCAAGCGGGGCGGCAAACCCCCGAATCCCTGCCCCTGGCCGGCAATCCGCCATTTTCAAGGCAGTCAATAAGGAGAGAGGATGAAACCACGTCAGGTAATCAGCAGCAGCAGCCTGTTCCAGGGGCTTCCCGAAAAGGATATCGACCAGATTGTCGCCATCGCCATCGAACGCAGCTACCAGAAAGGCGAGTCGATCTTCTTCGAGGGTGAGCCGGGTAACGGCTTCTACATGGTCGGCGAGGGCAAGGTCAAGATCTTCAAGATGTCCCTGGGGGGCAAGGAGCAGATACTGCATATCTTCGGCGAGGGCGAGATCTTCGGGGAAGTTCCGGTGTTCCACGGCATGCCGTTTCCGGCCTCCTCGGAGACGCTGGCGGCGACGCGGCTGCTGTTTTTCCCCCGCGACGCGTTCGTCACCCTGGTCACCCGCAATCCCTCCATCGCCCTGAACATGCTGGCCGTGCTGTCGATGCGGCTGCGCCGGTTCACGGTCCAGATCGAGAACCTGTCGCTGAAGGAGGTCCCGGCCAGGCTGGCGGGGTATCTCCTCTACCTGCTCGAGGAACAGGGGCGGGAGGACTATGTCGAACTGGAGATCTCAAAAGGCCAGCTGGCCAGCCTGCTCGGCACCATCCCGGAAACCCTGTCCCGCATCTTCGCCAAAATGAGCGAGGAGGGGCTGATCGAGGTGGCCGGGCGCAGGATCAACATCCTTGACCGTCCGGGACTGGAGGACAGGCAGCAGTGAGGGATCAGGCGCCTGAATCGGGGACCTGGTTGTTGAGGACGATGTTCTTCAGGTGGAGATAGCTGTCCATCTCCAGTTCGGTGAAGCGGACGGCGACGCCGCTGCGGTCCTGCCTGATCGTTCGCCCCTTGATCCGCATCGTCAGGTTGCTGGAGGTGCCGGTGATGGTGATGGTGACCAGGCAGGGGACGTTGAGCGGCACCTGCTCGCCTGTCCTGATGAAGATCCCGTCCAGGCTCATGTCCCGGGACAGGGTGTTGGCGGCCAGGCTCAGCTCATCGATCTCGAGGCTGACAGAGGTTTCGAACTTGATCCTGGTCTTGGTGCGCTGTTCGGGGTGTTGCATGGAGTTCCCTCTAGGGATGCCGGGCAAGCTCGATGATCGTTGCCCTGAAGGTGTAGCGGTCCCCGACAACGACCACCTCGGGGGGTGCGGCGGTACGCTCGAAGATGTCGTACCCCTCCTTGAGGTTGCGCCAGAAGGGCAGCCAGGGGCTGTTGCGGTGTCGGCGCATGTTGTCCTCCGTCATCCGGAAGGGGAAGATATGGACGGCGAAGGATTCCTGGCCGCTGGCCAGGGCGGCCTCGGCGATGGTGTAGATCTCCTCCATCCGGTAATCGGTCATCGCGAAGCAGCCGACCGAAGAGCAGCGGCCGTGCACCATCAGGCTGCCGCCGGTGCGGTTATGCAGCCTGTCGAATTCATTGGGGTAGCCCAGGTTGAAGGCCAGGTGGAAATTGCTCTTCGGGTTGAGCTGGGCCGGGCCGACCCGGTAGAACCCCTCCGGGCTCTGTTTGTCGCCTTCACGCTCCTTCGGTCCCAGTTCGCCGGAATAGTCGCAGATGCTGTAGGTCTTGAAG
>WBUQ01000039.1 GCA_008933635.1 Desulfobulbaceae bacterium
TCGTTACCCCGGAGGGCTGCACCGTCTACTCGGACCGTCCGACGGCCTGTCGCTATTATCCGGTCGGCATGGCCGATTTCCATGAAGGCGGGACCAGGGACGAGAAAGGCAATGAACTGCCGAGCGGCGAGGAGAAGTTCTTTTTCGTCGTCAAGGAGGATCACTGCAAGGGTTTTGAAGAGGACAAGGAATGGACGATCGAAGAGTGGCGGGCCGACCAGGGTGTCGACGTCCGCGACGAAATGAACAAGGAATGGCTGCGGCTGGTGATGCGGCGCAAGTCCTTCGGCATCCAGGCCACTCTCTCCGAACAGGCGAAGCGGATGTTCTTCATGGCATCCACCGATCTTGCCCATTTCCGCCGGTTCATCTTCGAGAGCTCGTTCCTCGATACCTATGAAATCGACGAGGAAACCATCGAGAAGATCAGAAACGACGATGTCGAACTGATGCTGTTTTCCTTCAAGTACCTGGCCTCCACCCTCTTCGGAGTGCAGAATATGAAGATCCGGGAGGAAAAGATCCGGGAAAAGGTCAAGGAGATCAAGAAACGTCAGGACGAGGCAGTGCTGGAGTCGATCCGGGAATACGAGCAGATCAAGGCCGAGCGTGACCGGCAGGACGCGGCGGGCAACAACGAATAGGCGACTGTTCTGACGGCTGCAGGTTCAGCCGCCAAATCCAGGCTGCCGGCTGGCGATAAAGAAAAGGGGCTTCGGTGTCAACACCGAAGCCCCTTTTTTCTTGCCTGGGTCGCAGAGCCGGGATCAGCGGCCTACTTTGCCGTTTCCGGCTCCATCGCCTGGGCACGGCCCTTGAGGAAGCGCCAGCTCCTCTCCACATCCTTCTGCGACTGGGCCATCAAGGCATCGGCATTCGTCGGGTTGACCATTTTCAGGGCCCGGTAGCGGTTCTCGCCGAGGGCGTATTCCTCGAAGGGAATGGAAGGATCCTTGCTGTCGATGATCAGCGGGTTCTTGCCCTGGGTCTCGAGATCCGGGTTGTAGCGATACAGCGGCCAGTGTCCGCAGAGGACGGCCTTTTTCTGCTGCTCGAAGCCTTTTGCCATGTTGATGCCGTGATTGATGCAGTGGGCATAGGCGATGATCAGCGACGGACCGTCATAGGCCTCGGCCTCGGCGATGGCCTTGATCGCCTGGTTGGGGTTGGCGCCCATGGCGATCCGGCCGACGTAGACGTTGCCATAGGTCGAGAAGATCATGCCGATGTCCTTCTTCGGCAGTTTCTTGCCGCCGGCGGCAAACTGGGCGGTGGCCGCACGCGGCGTCGATTTCGACATCTGGCCGCCGGTGTTCGAGTAGACCTCGGTGTCAAGCAGCAGTACGTTGACGTTCTCACCGCTGGCCAGCACATGGTCGAGCCCGCCGTAGCCGATGTCGTAGGCCCAGCCGTCGCCGCCGATGATCCACACCGATTTCTTCACCAGGTAGTCGGCGACATGGTAGAGCTGGGCGGCAATCGGATTCTTGCTGCCCTCCAGTTTCGCCTTGAGCTTGGCCACCCGCTCGCGCTGCTCCTCGATGGCGGTCTGGGTCGCCTGACCAGCTGTCAGGATATCGTCGGCCATTTTCTTGGTGATCAGCTTGGCGGCTACCGCCTCGTGCAGCAGTTCGGCAGCCTGCAAAGCCAGCTTGTTGACCGAGAAGCGCATGCCGAGACCGAACTCGGCGTTGTCCTCGAATAGCGAATTGGACCAGGCCGGGCCGCGGCCGTCGGTCCGCTTGCAGTACGGGGTGGTGGGCAGGTTGCCGCCGTAGATCGACGAGCAACCGGTGGCGTTGGCGATCAGCATCCGGTCGCCGAACAGCTGGGTGACCAGCTTGACGTAGGGTGTCTCGCCGCAGCCGGCGCAGGCCCCGGAAAACTCGAAGAGCGGCCGCATCAGCTGGCTGCCCTTGATGGTGGCGGGGTTGATCTTCGCCGGGTCGACTTCCGGCAGGTCGAGGAAGTACCTGACGTTGCCCTTCTCGGTCAGGCGGTGCTCCTCGGTGTTGGGGATCATCCGCAGGGCCTTGGTCTTGGCGGGGCAGACGCTGACGCAGAGGGTGCAGGAGCAGCAGTCCTCGGTGAAGACTTGGATAACGAACCTGGCATCCTTGAATTCCTTGCCGACGGCCGGAATCGATTTGAGGGTTGCCGGCGGATTCTTCAGTTCCGGCACGATCTTCATGCGGATGGCGGCGTGCGGGCAGACCAGCGAGCACTGGCCGCACTGGATGCAGTTCTCGGGCAGCCATTCCGGGTTGTGGACGGCGATGTTGCGCTTTTCGTACTGGGTGGTGGCGGTCGGCCAGGTGCCGTCATCGGGTATCTGCGAGACCTTCAGCAGGTCGCCCTTGCCCTCGATGATCTTCGCGGTCACTTCCTTGACGAAATCCGGGGCATCGGCCGGGACTGCCGGCGGCAGTTCATGGCCGGTGGCGGTCTTGCCGAGCTTGACCTCGACGATGTTCTTGATCGCCTCGTCGACCGCGTTGTAGTTCATCTGCACGACCTTGTCGCCCTTGTTGCCGTAGGTCTTTTTGATCGCCTTCTTGATCGCGGCGATGGCCTCTTCCTGGGTCAGGATGCCGGAGATCATGAAGAAGGCGGTCTGCATGATCATGTTGATGCGGGCCCCGAGGCCCAGTGCGAGGCCGAGGGATACAGCGTCGATGATGTAGAGCTTGGCCTTCTTCGCGATCAGGTCGCGCTGCACGTTCTTCGGCAGTTTCTTCCAGATTTCCTTCGGTCCGTAGCTGGTGGTGAGCAGGAAGGTGCCGCCGTCCTCGAGGTTGCGGAGCATGTCGTACTGGTCGAGGAAGGTGAAGTTGTGGCAGGCGATGAAGTTGGCCTTGTTGATCAGGTAGGGGGCGATGATCGGGTTCTTGCCGAAGCGCAGGTGGCTGGTGGTGATCGACCCCGATTTCTTCGAATCGTAGACGAAGTAGCCTTGGGCGGAGTTGTCGGTCTCGGTGCCGATGATCTTGATGGTGTTCTTGTTGGCGCCGACGGTGCCGTCGGAGCCCAGGCCGTAGAACATCGCCCGGAAGACGTCCTTGCCTTCGATGTTGAAGGAGCGGTCGTAGTCGAGGCTGGTGAAGGTGACATCATCGATCGGCCCGACGCAGAACTTGTTCTTCGGCGCCATTGCCACCATGTTGTCGAAGACCGCCTTGACCATCGCCGGGGTGAACTCGGCGGAGCCGAGACCGTAGCGGCCGGACAGGATCATTGGCGGGATGGCAGTGCTGTTGGCCTCCAGGGCCTCGCCGACGGCGGCGCGGACGTCTAGGTACAGCGGTTCGCCGATCGCGCCAGGCTCCTTGGTACGGTCGAGGACGGTGATGCGGTCGACGGTCGGCGGCAGGGCGTTGACCATCGCCTTGCCGTCGAAGGGCCGGTAGAGGCGGACGATGACCATGCCGACCTTCTGCCCCTGGGCGACCAGGTAATCGATGGTCGAGGCGACGGTCTCGCAGCCTGAACCCATCATGACGATGACATTCTCGGCATCCGGTGCGCCATGGTAATCGAAAAGGTTGTACTGGCGACCGGTGACCTCGGCCAGTTTGTCCATCGTTTCCTGCATGATGGCCGGCACGGCGTTGTAATACTTGTTGACGGTCTCGCGACCGGTGAAATAGACATCCGGATTCTGGGCGGTGCCGCGGATCATCGGGCGGTCCGGGGAGAGCGCCCGCCTGCGGTGGGCGATCACCATCTCGTCGTCGATGACGGCCCGCATGTCGTCATAGGTCAGTTCCTCGACCTTCTGGATCTCATGCGAGGTCCGGAAGCCATCGAAGAAGTGCATGAAGGGGATGCGGGATTTGAGCGAGGCCTGGGTGGCAATCAGGGCCATGTCCATGCATTCCTGGACGTTCTGGGCGCAGAGCATGCCCCAGCCGGTCTGGCGGGCGGCGTAGACGTCTCCATGGTCGCCGAAGATCGAGAGGCCCTGGGCGGCAAGCGACCGGGCGGTGATGTGGAAGACGGTCGGTGTCAGCTCGCCGGCGATCTTGTACATGTTGGGGATCATCAGCAGGAGTCCCTGGGAAGCGGTGAAGGTCGTACACAGCGAGCCGGTGGTCAGCGACCCGTGCAGTGCGCCTGCCACGCCTCCCTCGGACTGCATCTGGGTGACAACCGGCACTGAATTCCATATATTCTTCTGCTTACCGGCCGCCTTCGAGTCGGCTTCGGCCGCCATCGGCGAGGAGGGGGTAATGGGGTAGATGGTGATGATTTCGCTGGTGGCGTAGGCTACGTGAGTGCATGCCTGGTTGCCGTCGATGGTGACCATTCTTCTCGACATGAGCTGTTCTCCTCTGAGGATAATGGGTGCGCTGCTCGCGCAGCATGGATGGAATGATGCAGTCGTTGTCTGTTCGGATCTGCCTCTATCGCTGAACGGGATCCCGCCGTGAGACGGAAGGAAATGAGATCGGTGATGAAACGA
Organism: Desulfobulbaceae bacterium; assembly: GCA_008933635.1. Classification (GTDB taxonomy): domain Bacteria; phylum Desulfobacterota; class Desulfobulbia; order Desulfobulbales; family Desulfocapsaceae; genus Desulfoprunum. Next base: position 4,463 of record WBUQ01000039.1, read on the forward strand.
AAAATCGCCCAGTCGCCACTGAGTGGTGTATTATAGATCGTGCACTGTGCAAATACAATATCTGTAATTTTGAAGAATAATCGAAGCATCCTAGATCATTTCCGCCAGTCGCGCAATAATGAATGGTGCTGATGCATAATATAAATAATATCAATATATCGCCCTGCGGTCCGGTCGACGGCGCTTGCCACTGTCTGCACGACGGCGGGGCTCAGGGGCGGGAAAGAGATACGGGTCATGGAAAGTCTTGATTGGAGAGCTCTCGAGGGCTTGCTCGGATACCTGACGGACAAGGAGGATTTCGTCTTCCTCGACACCTCGCGTCCGGACCCCGACAACCGCTATTCCTATCTCTTCACCGATCCGGTGGCGCGCCTGCGCTGTCTGCCGGGGGAAGACGGGTTGGCGTTCCTGCGGCAGGTCGAGGAATGGCTCGCCCGCGGGTTCTGGCTGGCCGGCTGGTTCGATTACGATTTCGGCGGCCTGCTGGAGGAGCGGCTGGCCTTCGCCTCCGTAAAGAACGGAGGCGGAACGACCCTCGCCGACCTCGGGGTGTACCGGCAGCCCGCCCTCTTCGACCATGGCAGCGGACAGGGGGCCTTCCCTTCGTCTCCCCGGCCGGCCACGGTTGAAGGATGGCGGATCGACAACCTTAAGCCCAATGTCGGCCGCAGCGAATATCTCCAGGCCATACGGCAGTTGCGGGAGTATATCTCTTCCGGCGACACGTATCAGGTCAATTACACCCTGAAGCTGCAGTTCGACTGGTCAGGTTCGGCCATGGCGCTGTACCGCGACCTGCGGCACAACCAGACGGTGCCGTTCGGGGCGTGCATCCGCCGCGGCGGGGAACGGATCCTGTCCTTCTCGCCGGAGCTGTTTTTCCGTTGCGACGGTGCCGAGATGGCGGTCCGGCCGATGAAGGGGACCTCCCCGCGCGGTCGCACTCCGCAGGAGGACCGGGAGCTGCAGCGCTTTCTGCACCATGACGAGAAGAACAGAAGCGAAAACGTGATGATCGTCGACCTGCTGCGCAATGACTTGGCCCGTCTGATGCATCGCCTGGGCGGCGGCGAGGTCTGGGTCTCGTCCCTCTTCGATGTCGAGACCTACGAGAGCCTGCTGCAGATGACCTCGACGGTCAGGGCGCGGGTCGGCGGCGATCAGGCGCTGGCCTGTTCGCGCCTGCACGATGTCTTCCGTGCCCTTTTCCCCTGCGGTTCCGTGACCGGTGCGCCGAAGATCAGGACCATGGAGATCATCGACGAACTGGAAAAGGAAAAGCGGGGTGTCTATACCGGGGCGATCGGTTTTCTCGGGCCCGGCGGCAGGGCGGTGTTCAGCGTGCCGATCCGGACGGTGGTGCTGCGCGGCAGCCGCGGCGAGATGGGTATCGGTTCCGGCATCATCATCGACTCCGATCCGGAACAGGAATGGCAGGAATGCCTGCTGAAGGGGCGCTTCCTCAGCCACTGCCGGCCCGGATTCGAACTGATCGAGACCATGCTGTGGCGTCCGGAAGACGGATACTGGCTGCTGGAGCGACATCTGTCGAGGCTGGCGTCCTCGGCGCGGGCGCTGTCCTTCGACTGCGGGATCGACGAGATCCGCCGGCAGCTGGAGCGATATGCCGAAGAATTCGAGCGGTGCATGCGGGTGCGCCTGGTCCTGGCCAAGGACGGCCGGGTAGAGCTCGCGGCCGTCCCCTGCGATGCCCCCGAGCTGCTGCGGTTGCCGGCCAGCCCGGAGCGACGGGGTGCCGGCCTGCCCGCAATCGACTTTGCCGCCCGGGCGATCGACGGCCGGTCTCCCTGGCTGCGGCACAAGACGACCCGTCGCGACCTGTATGATCCGGAACTGGCGGCCGGGCGGGAAAGGGGCCTGTATGACGTGATTTTTGTCAACGCCGACGGCGAGGTGACCGAGGGCTGCATCACCAACGTCGTCATCTATCGGCAGGGCCGCTATATGACACCGCCGGTGGCCAGCGGACTGCTGCCCGGGGTGATGCGCGAAGAACTCCTGCAGGACCGGGAACGGCCTGTTGTCGAGGCGGTCCTGTCGCCCGCGGATGTGCGGGGCGCCGAGGCGATCTTCCTCTGCAATTCGGTACGGGGGGTGGTCCGGGTGGCGCTCTGCCGGGGCGCAGGCGGCCCGGGCGCAGAGGGAGGTTTATCCCGCTAGTGGATCTGTCCCTGCTCCTGGATGGTCTCGGTCGGCACCGGCGGGGTGATCAGGTTGTACTGGCTGCCCAGGTCGCGGACCATGGTCATGAAGGTTGAGGGCAGCGGGACGTCGCGGTCGCGGATCAGGATGCCGAGGGCGTCGGCGCGGGTCAGCGGGGCCGGGTCGTCGCCCAGTCCCTCCTGGCTGTCGCAGAGGGCCTGAACCCGCAGCGCATCGGTAATCGGGGCGCAGAGCTCCGGTTTTTCGGCTGGGAGGCTGAGCAGTTCCTGCTCGATGAGGCCCCAGTTGTCCCGGCGGAACTCGACGAACCGCTGTTCCGGGTTGGGCGTGCCGAAAATTTCATTGGTCACGGCCCCGGCGAGCATGGAGATGAACGACGGTTCTCCGGCCGGGAGTTTCAGCGCCAGCCCTGTACGCAGTTCCTTGAAAACGACCATCTGGACGACGCTGAGCCCCTCGCGGAGGACAGGTATCAGCTGTGATTGGGACGCGGCTGTATCTTCGGACATGGAGTTCAGAAGAGTATCTTGACGGCTGGGTGGTTTCTCAGGCGATCAAAGATCGCCAGGCGCATCTGCTCATCCCGCACTTCGATGCAGGCTTCCAGGCTGTGGTAGCGGCCCCCGCGGCTCGACCGCGAGACCGATATCTCGACAGCTTCGGGGGCGCAGGCGACGAGGATGGCTTCGCGCAGAACGTCCCGGTCTTCGCCGATGACCTTGTAGCTCCAGACGCAGGGATAGAAGATTTCCGGCCGATTGTGTGTGATGTCCATCTGGGTGGTGTGGTTGAAGGCTGGCGTTGCAGGTGAAATCGGGTTACATCGGGTTCAAGTAATACAGGTTTGTCCGGCAAGAGTCAAGAGGCAGGGGAGGGCGGACGGCTCTGTGCGGCCGCCGGCGGACCGGGCCGGATTTGATCTTGTCTTCGTTTTCATGGAAAGCTAATGTTAAAGAGAGGCAGGATCGGCAGCGGGCCATGGTGAGGGCCGGAGGTGCCGAGGGTGGCGGCAGAGACCTCCGGCAGCGGAAAATGAGAAGACAGAGATGGAGAGTCATGATGTACCAGGTGTTTCACCGGAGGGGCAGAAGATGAAAATGGATGCCCGGGAACAGGCCTTGATCGATGCCGTCGCCACTCCGTGCCTTGTAACCGACCTGGAAGGACGCTATCTCTTCGGCAACGGCAGCTTTTTCCAGTTTGTCGGATATGAACCGAAATTTTTTAAGACCCGGAATTGCTGGCAGGTGCTGTTCGGCGCTGCGCCGGACAGCGCGCTGCTGCCCCCTGGCGACGGCCGGCCGCAAGAACGCCTGCTGTGCCGGACCTCTTCGGGCGAGCGGAAGATGGTGCAGGTCGGAACGAAAGTCCTCTGCGGAGAAGACGGGGCCTCCCGGGCGGTGATGACGACGCTGGTCGACCTCTCCGATCTCGAGGAAGCCCTGGCGGAGGTTGAATCCAGCCGGATCCAGAAGGAGGCCATCCTTCAGGGGTTTCCCGGTATTATCGGCTATTTCAATAAGGAGCTGCAGGCCGTTTGGATGAACGAGGGGGTTCGGCGGCTGTGCGCTGATCCGATCGGCCGCAACTGCCATCAGATCTTCTGCCATCGCGACACCCCCTGTCCGCAGAGCTGTGCGATATCCCAGGCGATGGAGACCGGCAATGTCGAGCTGAGCGTCAAGTGCAGCAGCATCCCGGCCGGCGATAACGATGATCAGCTCTACGATATGACGGCCATCCCGGTCCGGAGCGGCTCCGGAGGGATTGACGGGGTGCTGGTGATGGCCTGGGACGTTTCCGAGCGGCATCAGCTGGAGAAACAGCTTCGCCACAGCCAGAAGATGGAGGCGATCGGCACCCTGGCTGGCGGGATTGCCCATGATTTCAACAACGTCCTCACCCCGATCATGGGCTATTCGGAGATTATCCGGCTGAAGATGCGCAAGGACGGGTATCCCGATCCGGTCATTGGCGACTACATCGAAGAAATTCTCAAGGCAGCCCGAAGAGCCAAGAATCTGGTCGAGCAGATCCTGACCTTCTCGAGGAGTCATGAGAAGAAGGAGCAGCTGCAGTACATCCACCCGATCGTCAAGGAAGTGATGAAACTGATGCGAGTCACCCTGCCGGCCACCATCCAGATCAATCAGGAGATCGATGAGCAATGCGGCCTGGTTTCGGTGGACCCGGTGCAGATCCACCAGGTCCTGATCAACCTCTGCACCAACAGCGCCCACGCCATGACCGGCCGGCGCGGCACCCTGACGGTGAAGCTGGCAAAGGCGCCGCAGGACGAACAGGGACAGGACTGGCTGGAACTGAGCGTCGCCGATACCGGTACCGGCATCGAGCCGGAGATGCTGGACAGGATCTTCGAGCCCTATTTCACCACCAAGGAGAAGAGCCGGGGGACGGGCATGGGGCTGGCGATGGTCCACGGGATCATCACCCGTCAGGGAGGGAAGGTCACCGTCGAGAGCCAGGTCGGGCGTGGGACCACCTTCCGGGTCTTCCTCCCGATTTCACAGCAGGTGACACCGCTTGAGCATATCGTGTCGGCTGCGGAAATTGTGCGGGGGGAAGGGCGGATACTGCTCGTCGACGACGAGGAACAGGTGGTCAATGTCACCAGCCAGATGCTGGTAAGCCTTGGCTACCAGGTCACGGGCAGAACCTCGGCAATGGAGGCGTTCGAACTGTTCGCCGGGGCACACCACGATTTTGACCTGCTGATCACCGACCTGACCATGCCCGAGCTGACGGGCATTGAACTGAGCGCCCGGTTCAAGGCCATCCGCCCCGGCCTGCCGGTGATCCTCTTCACCGGCTATTCCGAGCAGTTCTCCAAGGAGGCGGCGGTGCACGCCGGGGTCAGCCGGTACTGCACCAAACCCTTCGCGCTGCGGGAGCTGTCGTCGCTGGTGCATCAGCTGATCAGCAGGGGCGACGCAGGCATCCGGCCCTGATAGCCCGGTCCGCGCCTTATCTGCCGTTTTCCAGTTTCCTGCTGCCGTTGATCAGACTGATCTGGTCATTGAGCGTCCACAGATCATAGATATAACCCACCAGGAACAGGCCGCCGGTGCAGAGGTAGAGCAGGCCGGTCAGCCATTTTCCCATGTACATCCGGTGGATGCCGAGGATGCCGACGAAGGCGAGGAGCAGCCAGGCGACGTTGAAGTCGATCTCGCCGTCGTTGAAGCGGATATCGGCCTCCCGGTTCATCTTCGGGATCAGGAAAAGATCGACGATCCAGCCGATGAACAGCAGGCCGAGGGTGAAGAACCAGATGGTGCCGGAGATCTGCCTGCCGTAGTAGAACCGGTGGGCTCCGAGAAACCCGATGAGCCAGAGCAGGTAACCGACGACGATGGAGTGGGTGGGGGTGTCATCCGTTTTCATGCTGTCTTCCTTGTCAAATGATGTTTCAGGCGCCGGACCCGTTGCCAGGCCTCGCCGATCCGTTCTTCGCTGAGCTGGTTCTGCCGCACTGCCTGCAGGATCCCTGTCGCCAGTTTCCGGGCGAGCAGCGGATCGTACTCGAGATTATTGCCAACAATGATGATGTCCACGCCTGCTGTCAAGGCCATGACGCAGGCCTGAACCAAACCGTAACGTTCGGTGATCGCCCGCATCTGCATGTCGTCGGTGATGACGACCCCGGTAAAGCCGAGGTCGCGGCGCAGCAGTCCCCCGATCACCGCCGGCGACAGGGTGGCCGGCAGCAGCGGATCGAGGCGGCGGTTGAAGAGGTGGCCGATCATCACCAGGTCCGCTTTGCCGCTGTCAATCAGGCTCCGGTACGGGAGCAGCTCCTCCTCCCGCCAGCTGTCGCTGATGTCGACGAAACCGAGGTGGGAATCGGCGACGGCACTGCCGTGCCCGGGGAAATGCTTCAGGCAGGAGAGGATGCCGCGCTGCCGGTGGGCGCCGATCCAGGCCTCGGCGTGGAGGCAGACGGCGGCGGGATCGGCGGAGAAGCTCCGCTCGTACCGGCCGATGATCGGGTTGTCCCTTTCCAGGTCGAGGTCGACTACCGGCGCCAGGTTGAGGTTGATGCCGAGCCTGGCGAGCATTTCGGCGGTAATGGCGGCGCTGGCGGCGGTATCGGCCGTGGTCGCACGGCCCAGGCTGCCGGCGCTGGCGGTGACCGGAAAGCCGCGTTCTGCCTTGAACCGGCTGACCATGCCGCCTTCCTGGTCGACGGCGATGAGGAGGTCGCCGCCGGCGCAGTCCTGCAGCTGCGTGCACAGCCGGGACGTCTGTTCGGCAGAGCGGATATTGTTGTCGGGCAGTTTTTCGGCGAGCAGTCGATCAAAGAGGATGACGCCGCCCAGGCGGAGGTCGCGAAGGTCGGATGCCAGCGTGCCGTGCGGCAGCAATCCGTCGCCCTTGAAGCCGATCAGGAGGAGCTGTGCGATCTGCTGTTCGAGATCCATGATGGGAATGATCCTTGATGAAGATGGGAACGTGTGCACATCCGGTACTGAGACCACATACCGCAGCCGTCAGCCGAAGGGAAGCTGTTTTTCAGCTGCCGCTGCCGATGTCGCGGTGGCCGGGGCAGGGCCGTGGCGCCTGTTATGTCAGAAAGTTGACACGCTGTCGGCGTGGCCGTGGCGGTATGGACGTGTCGGGTTGGAAGGGGTGCATGGAAAAAAATGAATAATAATGAATAGATATCTGATATGCGTCAATATCCCCGGGGTATGGGGGGCGCAGTGGTGCTGATGAGATTCTGGCATCGAATTTGCTCATACTTTTTTCGATTTCGGCTATAAAGGTTTTTCCACTTCAAGCCGATACTCTCTTACGGGACAATATCATTACAACACCATGCACCACCAGGAGTGAGCAGCGCATGAATCTCTCGACCAAAAAGCCTCATATCTCGACATCACATCCGCAGGCAGTGGAGATGGACAGGGTTTTGTTTGAGCTTGATCTGCTGAAGCGGCAGTCAGAAAAACTGGATCTGATGAACAGGCTCCATGGCCGGATGGCCGGGGTCCTCAGCGTCACCGGGATGATCGAGGCGTATTCCGTCTGGCTGATGCCGCTGGTTCCGCATGAGCTGATCGGCTACAGCAACGCTGCCCGCGGCAAGAGGCACCTGTTCTGTTCCGGGCATGGTCCCAACCGCCGCAGGGCCATCGCCTTTGCCGAGGAACTGATCGAGAGCCCCCGTCCGCTCGATGAGGGCTGTCTCGGCAAGGATGGGCACTATGCCCACAAGTGGGTGTTCGAATCGGCCGAGGATGCCGGCATCCTGCTGATCCTGAAGGATGACAAGCGCCTGGCCGAAGATGAGATGGGGCTGATCAACGAATCGCTGGAGATCCTTGCCGAATCGCTGCAGCGGGGCCTCGAGTACGAAGAGCTTTTCGAGCGGGCCAGCAACGACCCTCTGACCGGGCTGTCCAACCGTCGGGTTTTTGACGAGCGGATCAGGGGAATGATGGACAGCGCAAAACGCTACAAGCGGCCGCTGACCATGATCTCGATGGACCTCGACCGCTTCAAGGAGATCAATGACAAGCTGGGCCATCAGGCAGGCGACGAGGTCCTGAAGACGGTGGCCAGGTTGTTCAAGCAGGCCGTCCGTTCCACTGATCTGTTGGTGCGGATGGGCGGAGACGAGTTCGTGCTGATCCTGGACGACACTGACCAGAAGAACGGCCGGATCCTCGCCGAGAGGCTCTGCGCGGCGGTCGATGCCCTCGATATCCGGGCGGATGCCGAAACCAAACTGGGAGTCAGCATCGGCCTGTCGCAGATGCAGGAGGAGGATAGCCTCGGGCAGTGGCTGGAGCGGACGGACGACATCCTCTACCATGCCAAGGCTGCCGGCAGGTCGCGGGTGGCCTACAGGTAGCAGGTTCCACAACGAGCAATAAAAAAGCCGACCCCGGCCAGGGTCGGCTTTTTTATTGCACAGGAGAGACAAAATATTGACACAGGTCTCGTCTGTCGGTTTTCCGTCAGGCCGGTGCCAGACGGATTTTTACGGGGACGACATGGAGCGAACGGCTTCGCTGTTCGGTATAGCCAAGCGACCAGTCAGCGCAGGTTGCATGGCCGTTGAGCAGCACGCCGATCTCCGCGACCAGACCCTTGACGTTGATGATCGGGTGTCGGCTGAAGACCTGGGGGAGGCCCTGGGTGAGGTTGCAGGCGAGGCAGCGGCCCGGCCGCTCGTGCAGCAGCAGGTCCATGACCAGCTGGTCCCCCTGCAGCCCCCGGTATGCCAGTTCGATGTCGTATGCACCTTCGCCGGCATCGCCGAAGAGGGCCTCGAAGAATTCATCGGCACGTTCCTTCGGGAAGAGGCGCTGCAGCGCCTCGGGGGTGAACAGGGTCGTCAGGGTCTGGGGGTCCATGGCGGTCGGCAGTTGTCGGTGAAGTCTGGGTATGGGCGGTACGCGGGCGCGGCGCCGGTTTCAGCAGGTAACTATACCGGATTCCGGCATTTTGTCAACCGACGTTGCGGGGGGCATGGGCCTGTGTTAGAGTAGCGGCCATGAACAGCAAAGCCGGAAATATGTGGGAAAGGGGGACGTCGGCCGTCGACCTGAGCGAGCTCAACGACGCCCAGTACGAGGCGGTGACGACCACCGACGGGCCGGTGCTGGTCATCGCCGGCGCCGGCAGCGGCAAGACCCGGACCCTGGTCTATCGGGTGGCCTATCTGATGCAGCAGGGCGTCGCGCCGGAGAACATCCTGCTGCTGACCTTCACCCGCAAGGCCGCCCAGGAGATGCTGTGGCGGTCGGGCCGCCTGCTCAACGACACCTGCAGCCGGGTCGTCGGCGGCACCTTCCATGGCACCGCCAACCTGCTGCTCCGCCGCTACGGCTCCTGCCTCGGCATCGCCTCGAACTTCACCATCATCGACCGGGCCGACGCCGAGGGCATCGTCAACCTGCTCAAATCTTCGCTTGGCATCGGCGGAGCGATGAAGCAGTTCCCCTCGAAGCGGCTGATCATCTCGATGATCAGCGGTGCGGTCAACAAGTCGATCGAACTCGAGGACCTGGTTTTCGAGCAGTACGCCCACCTCAGCGAACATGTCGAGGATATCCTCAGCCTGCAGCGGCACTATCACGAATTCAAGCGCGACAACGGCCTGATGGACTACGACGACCTGCTCGTCAACTGGAAGCGGATGCTGCAGGAGTCGGAGGAGGTGCGGCGGGCGATCTCGGCCCGTTTTTCCCATATCATGGTGGACGAGTACCAGGACACCAACCTGATCCAGGCCGATATCGTCCGTCTGGCGGCGGCGACCCACGACAACGTGATGGCGGTCGGCGACGACGCCCAGTCGATCTACTCCTTCCGCGGCGCCGACTTCTACAACATCATGCGCTTCCCGAAGGTCTTTCCCAACACCCGGATCATCAAGCTCGAAGAGAATTACCGCTCCACCCAGCCGATCCTGACGCTGACCAACGACATCATCCGCAACGCCGCCGAGAAATACGCCAAGACCCTGTTCTCGAGGACGGAAGGAGGCGTGAAACCCTTCGTCTTCGCAGGCCGCGACGAGCGGGAGGAGTCGCTGTTCGTCCTGAAGACAATCCGCGAACTGCGGCGGCAGGGAACCCCCATCGACGAGATCGCGGTGCTGTTCCGCTCGGGCTTCCACTCCTACAAGCTCGAGCTCGAACTGGGCTCCGAAGGGATCGATTTCGAGAAGCGCGGCGGTCTGAAGCTGACCGAATCGGCCCATATGAAGGACATCCTGTCCTTTCTGCGGGTGCTCGCCAACCCACGCGACAGCCTGAGCTGGAACCGGATCCTGCTGCAGCTCGACAAGGTCGGGCCGAAGACGGCGAAGAAGCTCACCGGGACGGTGACGATGGCCGACGACCCGTTCCGTGCCCTCGCCGGCTGCGCCGCCGGCAAGTCCTGGCAGCAGGGCTTTTCGCGGCTGATCGAGCTCTTCGCCGACCTGAGGGAGAAGGAACGCAGCCTCTCCGAGCTCTACGAGGTGGTTCTCGCCTACTACCAGCCGGTCTTCGAGCGGCTGTTCGCCGACGACTACCCGAAGCGGCAGAAGGACCTCGACCAGCTGAAAAGCGTCCTGGTCGGCTATCGGGACCTCCAGTCCTTCATCGACGACACCGCCCTCGACCCGCCGGAATCCGAGCAGCATGGCCACCGGCGGCCGGAAGAGCGGCTGATCCTGTCGACCATCCATTCGGCCAAGGGACTCGAGTTCGACGCGGTTTTCGTCATCGGCCTGGCCGAGGGGCGTTTCCCCCATGCCGCCGCGATGGCCGGCGAACAGTGGGAGGAGGAGCGGCGACTGCTCTATGTGGCGGCCACCCGGGCCAGGAAGCACCTCTATCTCTGCTACCCGCGCGAGCTGATGACGCCGGACCGGCAGTTCCGCCGCGTCGGCATGTCGCCGTTTCTGGCCGAGCTCGGACCCGGGCTCTACGAGCGGATCACCGCCGATTGCGTCGGCGAGAGGCGATACGGCTCATCCAGCCCGTCTGGCCTGTTCGACCCGGTCTCCGCCGATCCGCCGGCCAGTCCGGTGAAGAAGGAGAAGCCCAAGCCGACAGCGCCCAGCGACTTTTCGAAGGGCTGCAAGGTCAGCCACCCCTTCTTCGGCGAGGGGACGGTGACCAGACTCTCCGGCCCCCGGACTCTCGACGTCCTGTTCGACCGGCATGGCCTGAAGACCCTGCACCTCGATTATGCCAAACTGACCATCCTCTGAGGCTAAGCGCAGACCCGGCGCAGCCATCTGCCAACTCTCCACCGATACCCATGCTGAACGGAGGCGTATGGAATACCAGGAAGGCCTGTCGTACCTCGACAGTCTGCAGATGCACAAGATCAAGCTCGGCCTTGCGGCGATGCGCGGTTTCCTCGACCGGGTGGGCAGTCCCGAGAAGGGCCTGCGCTTCGTCCACGTCGCCGGCACCAACGGCAAAGGCTCGGTCAGCGCCAACCTGTTCTCGATCGCAAAGCAGGCCGGATACCGGGTCGGCCTCTACACCTCGCCGCACCTCAGCGACGTCCGGGAGCGCTTCCGGCTCGGCGACCGTTTCATCTCAAAAGACGAGTTCGCCCGCCTGGCGACGAAAATCCGCGGCATCCTCGAACCGGACCGGATCACCTATTTCGAGTTCGGCACCGCGCTGGCCCTCCTCTGGTTCGCCGAAAACGACGTCGACCTGGTGGTCCTCGAGGTCGGGATGGGCGGCCGGCTCGACGCCACCAACGTCGTCACGCCGCTGATTTCAGTCATCACCAGCATCAGCATGGATCATGAGGCCTACCTGGGAACGAACCTGACCCAGGTGGCAGGGGAAAAGGCCGGCATCATCAAACCGGGGATACCGGTGGTCTCCAGCGCCGTCAAGCCGGAGGCGGCGGCGGTGGTGGAGCAGACCTGCGCCGAACGCGGGGCGCCGCTCTATCTCTTCGGCCGGGATTTCGGCTATCGCCCTGAGGGGGACAGCTGGTGCTGGCTGGGGACGCGGCAGCCGGTCGCAGGCGAAATCGCCGGCCTGCGCTGCGGCCTGCTGGGCGACTACCAGCGGCAGAACTCCTCCGTCGCCGTCGCCGCCGCGCTGCTGCTGCGGCAGTCCGGATTCAGCATCGATACGCTGGCGATCGCGGCGGGGGTGGCGCAGGTGTCATGGCCGGGCCGGATGGAGTACTTCCACGGCGAGAAAATCCCCGAACCGGGGCAGGGCGGAGATCCTGCCGGGCGCTGGTATCTGCTCGACGGGGCCCACAATCCCGACGGCGTGGCGCGGCTGGCCGAATCCCTGGCGGTCGATTTCGCGGGCCGCAGACTGGTTTGCGTCTGGGGGGCGATGGGCGACAAGGATATCGCCGCCGCCTTCGCCGCCATCGAACCGGTCGTCGACCGGCTGATCCTGACCCGCGCCCCGGGCGAGCGCTCGGCAACCCCCGAACAGCTGATGGACTGCCTGTCGCCGGCAGGGCGGGCCAGGGCGGTCTGCGAGCCCGACATCCGTGCGGCCCTGGCCATGGCCGGGACGCTGGCCGGCCCCGACGACTGCATCGTCGTCGCCGGATCGCTCTACCTGCTGGGCGAGGCAAGGAAGATGCTGCGCGGCGAGGTCGTCGACGGATGAGCGACTATTTCGGCTTTGACGGCGTCGACGACGCCGACCTGCGCCGTGAGAAGGCCAAGGCCAGGGAACTGCGCCGGACGCGGTGGTGGCAGCAGAAGCTCGCCGCCGGCCTCTGTCATTACTGTCATCGCCGGGTGCCGCGGGAGGAGCTGACGATGGATCACCTGCTGCCGCTGGCGCGGGGGGGGCGGAGCACGAAGAACAACCTGGTGCCGTGCTGCAAGGACTGCAACAACCGCAAGAAGTCGATGCTGCCGCTGGAATGGGAGGAGTACCTGCAGGGCGGCGGCACCCCCCCGCCGGAGCAGGCCGGGTAAAGGCGGCCGCGTGGTCCCCCGGCCGCTGGCCAGCGCGATAATTGTGTTGCCAACCCCGATTATTGTGGTACTATTGCTTCTCTTTTGCAGGGCAGGCGCAAGCCGCCGCCCGGTTGCAGCGATAACAGGGACGGGTAGCTCAGCTGGATAGAGTGTTGGCCTCCGAAGCCAAAGGTCGGGCGTTCGAATCGCCTCCCGTCTACCAGGAAAAAACAAGGACTTACAGTTAATTCTGTGAGTCCTTTTTTGTTTCTATGATCATGCCATCCAACCCTATATCCAACCGTCCGTCCCATGTAAGCCATCCGTCAGTTTTGCCCGATACTATCCCCTGATCAATCATCACGAGGATAACAATGGAAGAAGACGAACGATTGATCAACCAAGCACATGACCTGTTCAGTCAGCACAGCATCTTTGAGATAATAGATAACGAGGACCGGGCAGAGGCTGTCCGAGCAATGATCGAGATTCACGGCCCGATGGTGGAACTGGCGAAAGTTAATCAGTATCTTGACATCTTGGATCGACTGAGGGGGTAGGTGGGGCAGAGTGAGTAAAAAAGGCAGAGCCACAATGCTACTCTGCCTTGATCGCTCTCACGTGCTGCTAAGCTATTAGTTTGACCCTTGACCCATGCAAAGGGCGTTTTTGACAGGCAAAAAATAACCGTCGAATAGCAAGAATTGTTGCGAGAGTACAGTCTGCAAAGCTCTTTTTTATGTGTCATAAAATTATTTTGCTAGAACATGTGTCAATGTAGCCACCTCTTGCAAGGTGGTTGTTACGAGCCGAAGCGGACATCATGCGCCTACGACGACAACCTTCAATGTATTCTGCGGCATGCAGACCTGTCGACTACGCAACGCTATCTCTGAAAGGTAAATGACACGGAAGCGATCCGGTGGATCGAGACACTCTATGGTTAGGAGAGCCTCAACGGGCGAGGGATCATCCTCGCCCAGTAACGGCACAGCAGAAAGGTTAACTCTGGAGTATTTTGAGAATCACAAAAAGATCATCTGGCAATCTTAAGGATGACTTACGGATTAGAAGGCGGTTCAGGGCACTTTTTCGAGATGAAACATGAGTAACGAAGAGTAGTGAGAAGAAACTATTTTGTATAAATTCAGTTAATTACTCAAGCCACTCTTCTGTTGCGATTTAACCAAGTTTACTCTGATTTACTCATGTTTCTGGCTCTTTTGGCAAAATTTTGGCAAAATCATAGAGCGTATTTTCCCAAGATGAGGCACACTACCCCACCATCACCTCACCCTTACCTGAGAAGAATATACCATCAAATTAAGTACATGAATATGCTTCTGAAAATCAATAAGTGATGTATTACGAGCTGATTCAGAATTAACTACCTACCGGTATTCAAGATTAGGTAAAGATGAAATAAAAGAAACTAAAAGGAGAGGTGTTGGATAAATATCGTCAAATAGTTTTCGATATTTTGATTGAAGAAAAAAAGCAAAGACGCAGATTTCATCAAGAGATGATTTTACAATACATTTTGAAACCATACTTAACAAGAATTCACCGGAAAAAGAAAGGAGATCGTAATGCCAGATCCTCGCAACTTTTATTGAAGAACAGTAAACAATCCTCTTGGAAACACCCTATGTTTAAAAACATAGGGAATATCTTTCCTTTCCAGGAAAATGTCGCAAAAGTCCATAAACTCGTAGCTGACCGAAGTGTTGAACTTTCTTTCTCTGAAAGACCCCCATATGCCATATTTATCCCATGGGGGATGTTTTTGAAAAAAGACTTCCTTATTTCTGTTCCATAGCTCACGTATTACACTGATTGATTTTTTGCATGTTATCACCTTTGTTGCTGCAGCTTTTTTTTTTTGGTTTTTTACAAATTCTCTCTGGGAAAATTGCATAGCAAACCAGTATGGGGAATAACCACATTTCCAGAAATCAGCATCGTTAGACGTGTTTATCTCGACTGTTGTGATTCCATCAATTTCACTCGAAACTTTTTGACAGTATTTCCCTATACGGGCTTTTTCATTGTCAGTCAGTCTATATGTGCCCCTGATTCCAAGCATGGGATATGACTCCATAGCACAAATGATCTCACCGTTAGCATCCAACAGGTACAATGTCACTACATCCTTTACAGTTATAGCAGCACATCGTTTACACTTTCAGGCATGAACTTTCCTATCACACAAGGAGGGCGCCATGCCATGGAAGGACACGACGATGATGGAGCAGAAACTGGAGTTCATCAATGAATGGCGATCAGGCAATTTCACCCTGTCTGAACTCTGTCGGCAATTTGAAATCTCTCGCCCAACCGGCTATAAATTCATTCACCGATACGAAGAAGAAGGAGTTGCCGGTCTTGAGGAAAAACAGCGGGCGCCGCATGATCATCCCAATAGAACACCAGAAGAAATTGAAGAAAGAATTCTCAAGCTGAGAAAGCAGCATCCGCGCTGGGGTGGAGAGAAAATCTGGAAACTGCTGCACAGAGACCTGGACGAAGAAATCATCCCTTGCGTCTCCACAGTGAATCGAATAATCAAACGTAATGGCCTGATTATCGAGAGGAAAAGAAGACCACGCGTCAAACCGGTCTATCCGATTTTCAACCCCCAGGCCTGTAATGAAGTCTGGAGCGCCGACTTCAAAGGGAAGTTCAGGCTTGGCAATACCCGGTATTGTTATCCTCTCACGATAGCTGATTCATATAGCCGCTATGTCTTTGCCGCAAAAGGATTGTATGGAGAACGCTTTGAACCGACGCGCAATGAATTCCGCCGTGTTTTCAGAGAATTCGGCCTGCCAAGGCAAATCCATACCGATAATGGCAAACCATTTGGCGCGGTGCAGGCAATTCAGCGCCTGACGCGTCTGGCAGTGTGGTTTATCGAACATGGGGTCGAGCCGGTGTACTCTGATCCTGCTCATCCCGAGCAAAATGGCAGACATGAACGAATGCATCGGGAACTGAAGGGTGAGGCTACTCGCCCGCCGGCATTCGATCTTCAGTCTCAGCAACGAAAGCTCAATTCCTTTGTCTTTGAGTACAATTTTCAGCGTCCACATTCAGCTTTGGAGCTTGAAACGCCAGCAACTGTGCATGTGAGTTCACGGCGGCAATACAAGGAGAAGGTTTCAGATTGGGTTTATCCTGCGCATTTTCAGGTGCGGAAAGTCTGTCGCAATGGAGCATTGCGCTGGCAGTCAACGAAGTGGGTGATGGTGTCGACCAGCCTGATTGAGAAGAATGTCGGCCTGGAAGAGATCGGAGAGGGACTTTGGCGGATGTATTTCCGGCAAAAGATGTGAGGATATTTCGATGAAGCGACGCTCAGGTTGCAGGATGAACGGGGGCGTCTCAAACGCAACAATGTGTAAAGGATGTTCTGACACAGTTGTAAAGGATGATGTGAACTGTACAACAGAACGCAAGGTTCAAGTCCCCACATCCTCATCTTAAAAAATTCAAACCCGCAAATCGCGGTTCCGTCTCTGATGAGTTCATGCATGATGCGCATTTCGTTTTTATTTTTTGTTCGGTCAAGGAAACGGTGTTGATTAAAAATATCAAAAAAGATATCAATAAAAATTTTTGCTACTTTTTCTATATCCCAATCAAGACATGAAACCATGAACTGTCTCAAACCATGGTTGTTTGTTTCAACGACAACTGCGCCATCGAAATGCTTTTTTGAGCTTTGATCACTCATCTTTCTACCTCCTTTTCCTTGCGAGATATTATATATGAAAACGCATAAAAATGACAGTTGATAATTTAATATTTTTAATCGTCGCGCCGATAATTGATTTGCTTTTGCTCTAATTCGTTTAAGAATGAGAGCCACATAAAACTGAGTTTTGGTACTTTTCCCATTTTTCTGACTTGCGAATGTTCCCTCGTAGTACATCAGTATCTTTCATGGTGAAGTGTACCATTCATCTCTTTGCAAAGAATGTATTCCAGTATAGATAGATGAGCTAGCGATTGTTATTTTTCAATTCTTCTAAAAATGAATTGGATATTTGAATCGAACTGTTTCCACGAAGGACAGGGTATCGATACCGAGTGGCGGGTTTTGGCACATGTCGTTCCACTTCGATGAGTTCCAGGATCGAAACTAAGCGCTTTTCCTGCTCGGTGAGCGGGGTTGGCAAGCAATTGTTCAGATGGGGAAACAGACTTCTTATGACACGCCCCATCAACCGTGATATCTTTTCCGCTCAATTATTTCAATATATTAATGCGACAAATTGACTCATGGGCAATCTTGTCGGCCCCGGGATTTCTCGTCATTTTGCAAAAGGCTCAAGTGTCTGACATTTATTTAGCGCTTTTCAAAGTGATAGCAGGCGCGTGAGGCGTAGGTGGCGCGCGCGGTATCCTGCAGATTTGCAAGCAAGCGGCAGAGGCTAAAGTTGTTTTCTTTACCGATTCCTTCAAGGAGATAGCGGCATTCTATGATCAGTCTCTCAATAATGAGCGGATCTTTTTTGTCAAAATCCGGTACGTTACCAACAAGATTCTTGTATTCGAAGTAATTTGCCAGCTCATTCAGCGCTTTCATGAGCTCTGTTAAATCTTCATCTCTCCTCATTTGTTTTTTGGAAATAGTACCAAATTTTCGCTTCGTTTCAAGAAGCATCTCATTGGCTGCATTTTGGTCTACGAAAATATCCGTTTCAAAGATCATGGTTATTCCGGTGAGGTGAGGGTGATAAGGTGATAAGTACTTGCTTTTTTCGACAGCCCTAATAAATCAGGTTCCCTGATTATAACCGCTCTAATATGCTTCCAACAGCATAGCTGTTACCCCCCCAACCTTGCAAGATTTTCTCGCCAAACTATCAACCGTGTTAAACCTTCCGGCTGTTTTTTCCGCCACGGACTCACATTGAGTCTTTCTCCCAGGCTATCTGTCGCAAACAGATGTCAATCAGCGTTGAATATTAAACCCCTTTCAGCGTCGAAAAATGACCCCTCTATTTAAGAAAAAAATCACGCTCTCTTCTTGAGTCTATATGACTCGTTTCCTGTCTCCCTCAACAAAGTGATAACGGCGTATCTTCGCTATCGTCTCCACTATCAGCATCCTCCATTCCTCCATGGTCAATTCTTGGCCATAGAGGGATACCATGGGGGTCAATTTTCGACGCTGATTCCTTTGCTCAGGGGGTCATTATTGCACGCTGAACTACAGAAACGATCCATAACGGACTCCAATGTTATTCCACAATGTAATCATCCCAGTTCTCTTTCACTTCCGCCAACCAATCTAAGAAGGTTTCTTTATTCATTTGATCTATGGGAATTCTCAGAACATCGAAGCTCCTGTCCTTGAGCCGAGATGCCATTTGCCTTGCCCTTTTCTCATTTCGTGAGTGGATAAGAACTGGAACCATGGGTGAAACAGCACGAATTATATGCATAACAACTGTGGTGCCGGAAAGGTCTAGATCCTCGGCCACCGCAGGCTGCATTTGCAGGTCATGATCGAGGCAGATGCCAGCGATCATGTTTTGTTTCCTTTTCTCTTTTCTATTCAAATTCAGAATTTCTGGAACTAAACTGGCACTCTTGACAAAATTGGCCCTGAATTCCGCAGGCAGCCAACTCTGAAAAAGGTCAATCCTTTTTGGGTCATCCTCAACAACAAGCAGATGATAGATCATATTATTAAATTCCTTATAATTATATGGAACTTAGATGGCTCTCGATTTTCTTCTCACGCGCTTCCATCTCTTTCCTAGCCTTAGCCCAGGGAATCGTGTATTTTTCGTTGGAAATTCGTCTTAGCTTGTCGACATGTCCTGATTTTCCTTTATTTTGCAATATTTGGTTCCCAAACTGAAAGAACTCGGATTCCCGCGATTAGATTTCAGATTCACATAACAATTGCCGACTGGAAGATTCATCAGATCTTCTGCCTTGAAATATGGGTGAAATACTTCGCTCATTGTATTCGCGTCCTTAACTCCAAGACGAAAACATGTAGTATTCGCGACATTCCCAAGAACCGCCCGCTTCGCACTATAGATCTAATCCTTTTAAAACAGATTCAATTTCACCCAATACTTCATAGAGACCATCCGCCTTTCCATCCTCATAATTACGATAATATTCTGGTTTTGACTTATCCTGTGAACGTACTCTTGAGGTAAGCGCCAGATCTTTTATCTTTGCCTGAAGCTCACTAAAAATCTCTTTGATTTTTAGTTCATCCATCTTGACCTCCATTGCTTAGCTTTGTTGAAAACGAACTTTGAAAGTTGATCTATTCTGGCTGGGAAAAAACCACTATACTAATAAGTTCCCAGTGTGATATTTTTGTAGAATTTGTCCGCTTAAAATTTTTCGAGGAGAATTGATCGAGAATATCATTCAATTCTTCGCGATAGATAGATTGTGCAGTTCAACTGTCGATAATGGCCAGCTATTTCGCCAAACAGTAATAGCTTGGTAATTTCAGACTTCTGTTATTTGTCTCGCAAATGGCTCCTATTTATTTTTACAATTTTCTATATTAATTTCCTCAATGAATTTTTTGATTTTTCGATTGAGCTGTTCATCCTGTCAACCAAATTTTCCATCTCAATCTTCAGCATTGAGAATTCATTCCGCAATGAACCAATTGCCTGTGCATTGAGATTGTGCTTTAGAAACAAAACATTATCACGAAGTGTAAACGATACCTTGGTCATACTCTCATTCGCTTGATACATCGAAGCAATCATCTCATCATATTTCTTCCATCTATCCTGCAATCGCTGTCTACTACCACCTTGCAAAGATTTGTTTTAATACATACCAAGTTCGTTTAACCATTCCATTCCCATATCCTTCCGGCAAGAGTAAGATGATGCGAGTCTGCCGACGATTGAGCCTTGGTGGAAGCAGGTAATTGAGGATGGCAAGCCACTCGAACCGTCGGCTATCCCAATGGATGTTCTCCTTCCCATCTTTTTGCTCCAGATAGATGATTTCCCTTCGCAGAGTCGAGATATCTTTCATAATAGTCTCTCCTTTGGTGTGATTCGATCATCAAATTCGGTAGGTTTAAATAGTGGCACCAATTTGGCCAGCCAGTTTTTTAAATTCACATAAATCACGTTCGAAAGCAGCTGGTGAGCGATAACCAGATTGTTTCTGGCTGATTTTTCTGAAAGGTCTCTTTAGCAATTGGTTCTTTACGTCGATATTATTAGATCGGCTTGACCGGATTGCTCTGGAGTCAGTGGCCAGATTCGCTTGCAATTAGCCCCCTAGCTTCTTCAAATTTCCTAGGCCACCTCGTAACCTTCTATTGGTAGCGAAGGCGCTTGTTGGTATTTTTCAGTTCATCAATAAAAGTGTTCGATTTCTCGATCGAACTGTTCATCCTCAGCACCAGACGGTCTATCTCGATCTTGAGTACCGAAAATTCATTCTTGAGCGCGCCAATTGCCTGAGCATTGAGATTATGTTTAAGAAACAGCACATTATCACGAAATGTGAACAAAACAGCAGTCATACTCTCGTTTGCCTGATGCATTGAGGACAGCATCTCGTTATATTTCCCCCAGGCATCTTGCAGGCGCTGTCTACTACTCAACTGCAGCGATTGATTCTGATACATCTCAAGCTCTTTTGACCACTCACTAAAAAGGTCCTTAGATACCGACTCAACATTTTCGATTCTAAGAGCTACTGCTTCCGCAGCTGCCAGGCATGCTTCGTATTCAGCATTGAGATTGAGGTACGTCTCTTTTAAATTGCTGTTCTCAACCTTGACAACTAAGAAAAACTGTTCAAGTGCAGATTTGAATTCTTCCTGAGCCTCTGATTGCGCTTCCTGAGTTTTCTCAACACGATCAACCAAAATATCTCTTTTGCTGTAACCGAATTTTTCCATTGCTGTGTAATACACATCAGAACAGGATGAAAGCAAAGATACTGAAAACATTAAAAGAAGGTTAACAACTATCTTTGCGAGTATTGGACTCTCTTTCATATCCCTATCCTCCTAAAAATTCTTATTGACCCTGATCGGGGCTGGAACTGCCCCAGCCTGAGTCCAGCCAAGAAGCCGACAACTCCGCTCACCCCTTGCAGGTGATGCGGGATAGTAGATCTAGCAAAAAACCACCTCCCTGGTTTGCCAGCTCGGACGCGTTAAGGGCCGACTGCTGCAAGCCCTGGCCATTGACTCTGATCACCCCCAGGTATTCGCTGACAAAAAAGAAAATCACCATGGACCCGGCCAGGAGCAGGGCCAGTCGCAAGACCTTCTTACCCACACACCGCACGGCCAGGCCGATTAGGAATGGTGCCTCCACGTTGGACAGCAGAAAAGACGCGGACTGGATATCCGTGGTTGTCAAATCGACCGGAGGATTACTCATGGCTGCTCATTTCGCGTTATTTTCGCCATCTCAGTCCTCGCGTGTTGCTGGCTGTAGCTGCCCTTACCGCGGGCCGGCGGATGGGTCTTGCTGGGCCGATCGGCCACCGGCATCCGGCCTTGCGACTGACAACGGGTTTTGGCCATCAGCGCTTGCGTCTTGCGATGTGGTTTCTTCATGATGGGCTCTGATCAGGTAAATATTCCTTGTTGGAACGTCCACACTGTTAACAATGTACAGTAGCCCTCACGTTTTTTTTGCCAGAGCAGCCCCACCCTCTCACGGGATGATGTGGAGATCGCCCACTTGGGAGGGTGGTGTCCGGCGTTGGGGAACGATCTGACCATAGCCCGGTTGACCTCCGATGACTTTGCCTTTTTTCACCAGAGAGTCATTGGGCACGGTCACGGTGACTCGAGCCTTTGGGCGATAGGCGAGGCCGTAACGCTCCTGGGCCGTGGCGCCCTCGATGGGCCTTCCGATCCGGCCAGGACCTGAGGCGGTGAGATGGCGGCCAGCCGGAATGCCCTTGCGAAGATCGGAACGAGCTTTTCCCACGCTCGGATAATAGCGATAGACCTTGCGATCACTGCCCATCCGGGTGACCGGCAGTTGCTTATTGCGGAGATCATTGTAGCGGAAGGCGGACCCAGACCGCTCAGCCATGCTTATCAGGCCCTTTCGCTTTTTGCTAGCCGCCCAACTGGACTTGGCGCGGGCCTCGGCCAGAGCAACTTTGCTTGCCTTCTTATCAGCGACCCGTACCGCCTTTTTTTCAGCAGCCTTGGCTACTGCCTTTTTCTCGGCTACAGCCGCGCTTTTATGCTGCAATGCCCTCCGGGCTGCAATTCGCTCGACCGCACTGAAGAGACCGGCACTCAACGAAACCGTTGGAGCGATCATGGTTGTGTTCACAACAAGGGCAATAAACAAACAAATCAGGGTAGTCTGAGCTTTCATGGCGCTCTCCTGGAAGGTTGTGGAAAAAATTATCTTATTTTTATTCCGGCCCGTTTGGATCCACCAATCACTACCTCCGACGGCCGAAAAGGCCGCCAAGCAGCCAGCCAATCAATCGGAAGGGGAAAAGAAAAAACCAGGTGATCACGTTGGCCGTTATGCGACCCTTCGTCTCCCGCCAAGCCCCTCTGCCAATCAGAATGGAAATTAGAAAGGCGCACATACTGAGCATGGCCAGAATCATGATTGGGTAGAGGGTCCACTCCGGCAGCTCACCCAGAACCGCCTCCAATGCCGGCGGCAGGACGATCATCATCCCACACAGCCCAAACAGACTCATCGCCAAACTGCGAGCACCAACGATCAGCAGCATCCCACCCAGCACTATCAGGACTGGAATGGCCTCGTCGGGCAAAAAGGCAAGCAAACCGGCAACACGACCCATGGTTCAGCTCCTTGTTGAATAGTAGATTCTTGGTGGAAAAGTAGTTGGGCCTTTCTGTTCCCAGGCGGCGCGAACCCGGCCGGACATAGTAACCCGGCATGCGGTTGCGGATATCACCCGTTCATATGCTTGCCTCCTTGGTGGTTGTTGCTCGGTTGACCCTGTGGGCCTCCTGTCCTTCTGCCATATGCACCGAAATTTCCGTTTTCCACGCTTGCCGATCTTAGTCGCGCAGCATGTCCTTTTTTCGACAAACAGAAAATGCCGGGAGCTATCTTTTAGAGGGCGGGTAACACTATACCCTCACTCTCTCTTGTCTATTGGGCTACGGGGAGTTCACATTTTTCCTACTAGGTTGCCAGTTTTTGGGTGAAAGGGGGTCGGCTCAATTCCTGGGACTATTCAGGCGAAGGGAAAAGGGAGACTGCGCGAGTCAGCTGCGACCGGGGGGTATCCTAAGACTGGAGTTAACGGAGGGGGCGGCCGTGCCCGAAGAGTTTGGCCTTAGTACAAGCAAGAGATAGTGCTGATGCGGGCATTCATCTCCTGTTCGGCCGCTCGATAGGATTTTGCTCCAGCCGGCATGGCTGACCGACGGACATCGGCAAATGCTTCCCGGTTTTTCACCATGTCTAGCTCGGGGATCGGAATGGTCTCCATGCTGAAGGAGCAGGGATTCTTGCCCCGCGCCTTGAGGTTGGCGTAACATGTGCCCAGTGGAAGGTTGATCAAATCCGGGGCCATGAAGGTGGGACGGAAGACACCCTCCATCACCTCGGCGTCCTTCACCCCCAGGCGGAAACAGACGATGGCGCCGACATTGCCGAGGATAGCGTTGAGGACCGAGTCCCTGGTCAGTGGGTTATTGCTCCTGTCCAGCTGGCTAGCGTATTGGTTGGCCAGCACCAGTCCGAGACGGAACTTACGGGCCTCAGAGAGAAGGGTGATGAAGGATTCCGAGGCAACATTCTGGAACTCGTCGATGTAGAGGCAAAAATCTTTCCGATCCTCGTGACACCGACTGATCCGGCGCATGGCCGCGCTCTGAATGCGGATGACGATCTGGCTGGCTAGAAAGCTGGTGGTAACCTCGCCAAACTTGCCCCGGCCGAGGTTAATCAGAACCACCTTGCCTTTGTCCATAAAGGAGTCGAAATCAAGCGCCATCCCCTCCTGAGCGGTCATCAGCTTAATCGTCTTGTTGGATAGGAAGCGGGTTAGTTTGGAGGTGATATAAGGTCCCATATTGATGAACGAGGTCTCGCCCCCCATTTTGACGAAGCTCTTCACCTGCTGTCGGATCTCTGCCGCGGGACACTGTTCGAGGCAGTATTTCCGGAACTCCTCGTCAACAAAGAGAGCGGAGAAATCTCCCATGACCGGGACAAAGTCCTGCCGCGGCTCTTCTGGCAGGAGCAGGGCCATCAGGGTGCGGAAGTAGAGCTCGAACATGGGTCCGCCGGCAATGCGCATGTCGTACTGAAGATCGATCCAGGCGTAGAGCTCATCGATGAGCCGGTCCCGTTCCTCAACGTTTTGATAAAGCAGGATATTGAAGGGCAGGATTTGGTCCGGCTCCTGGAAGTCGATCAGTACCAGGTCCTTGGCACGTTTAAAGGGGTAGAGCCGCAGGAGTTTTTCCACCGAGTCGCCGTGCGGGTCGATGAAACAGCAGCCGCGACCCTGCAGGATATCCTGAAGGACGAGAGATTCCAGGAAAACGGATTTTCCTGTCCCAGTCTGCCCCATGACTGCCATATGCCGCATCCGGTCTTCGGCAGTAAGCCAGACCTCATTCGGAAGACCACGATGACGATTACGCCCAAGAAGTAGCTCTCCTCCCTGTTTTCCAACCAGATGAGAAGCAATCAAAGACGTCCTAAAATTCCTGATCGGTAGACCGTGCGGATCCTGTCTACGTCCTTGGGGAATCCGGAAGGCGCAAGCCATCTCTTCGACGGTAAAAGAATCCGCTGACAAGCAATCGGAAGTGAGAAATTTTCTGACCGGTAATTGGGTCATAGTGATTCCGCCCTTAAATGCCAATTGCGGTTCGACCGTGATAACAGGTGGGCATGAGATTTCGTTAGCCACTGCTGCGACTATTGCATTATCGAGTGGACTAGTGGCACAAAGAAACACTCCGCCCTTGAAGAGGGATAGAGGCCGATTGAGGTGCTCGAGCCTTTCGGCCAGAGCTTTTCGAAGGGTGTTGGCCTGGGTCGTGAGTAATAAGTCGTGATGGTTGCTTTTCTGCTGGTTGGCGAGTAGCTCCTCGCAGTAAAAGAGTTGCTGCTCCAATGCTTCTGTCTCATCTCTTCCTGCCACAGTCGGTCGTATCCGCACTTGGTACCACAATGGAGAGGGGTGGGCCAACAATGCCTCGCAGACTCTTGACAGATCCAACTGGTTGTCTTGGCACCAGGGAAAGAGATAGGGAATCGTTATGACCTGTTCAGCCTTTCCCGATTGCTCCTTGGCAGTTATGGAGGTGGGGTAGAGAAACCCCAGCGGACGAGTCACTCCACATGTTTGTTGCTTGGATAAACGGTAGTTTTGCCGCTGCCGATCGAGTTGGAAGACAACTGAAGGAGTAAATGGTCTAAGCATTTTTCGCAATTCATCAAGGTCCGTGACATATTCAAACTCTGCCTTAGGTTGGTAACTGGTGAGAAGCTGAAACAAGGTCTGCACCCGGCTTAGAATCTGAGCCATCAGTTGAGGTTTCTGAACTTGACTGCCGACAGCTGTTACCACGATCACCAGCTCGATTTTACCTCCCATGGTGAATGCAGGAATTGGATTGGTATAAATATTTAGGTCAATACTGAAACATTCGGACCAACAAGCTAAATCTCTTAGGATCTGGCCATGCAGATGCTGAGGAGATGGATATTCCTCACCAACCGCAGTATTGCGATCATCAAATAGCTTTACGCTCTCCAGTGATTTCAAATGTATAGCGGCAGAAACCTGGAGTTCGCCCGCACCCTTTTTCCAGGGATATACTACTGGATAAAGATAGTTGCTCTGCATCACGACCTCCAGATAAGTAGTAGTTTCTAATGTTTTGGTAAATAATCAACGGATAGCTGCAGACTGCCCCCATATTACAAGAATGATTAAAAGACAATTATTTGATGCCCCTGCCAGACGCTGCCTCCTCTGCTCGTTTGAGAGGGGCTACTGCCCCCTGCCTGCCAGATATAAAGCGATTAATTCCTCCGGAAAACCAAGAACTTGAGCCAGAAGATCCGGACTGGTTATGGAAAATCGCTCTTCCAATTCGCATATACGCTCATTCAGCCAAACAAGTGTTTCCACATCCAGGTGCTTCTGCTCAAAACCAACTTCACCTGTCTGTTCTCTGTTGGCCTTATATTGCAGATCCATAGTCTCCTCCCTCGAAAAATCCATATAATTTGTGCATCATAATTTCCGTTTTTTAGCGAGAGTACAGGAACAGTGTTTTCTGAAACGATCGAGAGATACCTGGAGGCAAAGACCAACCCGTTGCCATGCCCGTGAGAAATTCGGACACGGTGATTATAGGATTAGTTAAAACGTCATTGACAAAAGAAGGGCGGCAATATAAGGAGGTGCCGCGAGAACGAGTAATGCACATTCAATTGCTAAGACCTCCCGAAAAGAGAGCTCCCGGGCATGAAATACTTCACACAGGCAGTCATTCCAGATTTCCTGCCCGAGATGGGCAAATACTTTAAGGGAGAAGCACAGAAGTACTGCGAAAACAATTCCACGGACCATAGCTTCCAACAAGGGATGTCCAAAATTATTTATCATTTCAATAAACTGATCTGCATTGGTAATTTCGTTGATCATAGCTTCCTCCATGCGGTTTGGTATAAAAAAAGCAAAGCGCTTTGGTTACATGCTCATATCATGCATTAACTTTTTCGTTTTTTATGTAAAACT
Organism: Desulfobulbaceae bacterium; assembly: GCA_008933635.1. Lineage (GTDB taxonomy): Bacteria > Desulfobacterota > Desulfobulbia > Desulfobulbales > Desulfocapsaceae > Desulfoprunum. Next base: position 30,822 of record WBUQ01000039.1, read on the forward strand.
ACTTGGAGCTCGTTGACAGAATCTTCTGTTAGTCGCCTGCTTGTTCAAGATCTCCCCAGCGCTTCTGCTTGTTTGAAAAATAAACATTAGATATCAGCATGTTTTGTCGACCAATACCCTGAGGGTTTCTCCCATACTACGGATTTGAGCGGGCGAAATTGCATCCATATCCACGGCACTCAGGGCCCAAAGTTCCTTGTCCACACAGTGGGCCTCGGCCACTGGACAGGACCCGGCTTTCTGGCTGGCATGGGAAGGAACTGGGAAAGGAAGGACGGCTGTCTGCAAACGCAGGTGCAAAGGGATACGAACCGGGCCGCAGCGCAAAGGCACGCCATGCTCCCGGGCCTGTTCCGCAAAAGAAGCTCGCAAGTCGGGATCTCCTTCCCAGGATAGGGGTATGCCATAGGCCGCCCCGGATAATGAACTGCCCTGGAGCAACGGTGTTGATCCCAGACCCCGATGAAATGCCGACCAAATCCGGCGACGATTGGCTAGGCGGCGAGGCAAATCCTCGATCCCAGCCAAGGCGAGTAGGGCGGCCAGGGGATGGAGACGATAGTTAAGACCGAGATCATGAC
>WBUQ01000197.1 GCA_008933635.1 Desulfobulbaceae bacterium
CGGAGGTAGTAGCGCTCGTAGTCCTTGCCCATCGTCCGCATGTCCATATAGAAGATCGTCGTCTCGATGTCGTCGCCGAAGCGCTCGCGGGTGACGATGGCCTCCTTCAGCGCGAACATGCAGCAGGCGCTGGAGCAGTAGGCGCCGGCGCCCTTCTGCAGGCCGCGGGAGCCGACGCACTGGATCCAGGCCACCTTTTTCGGCTGCTGCCCGTTGGACGGCCGCACCAGCCGGCCCATGGTCGGCCCGGAGGCGGAGAGGATGCGCTCGTACTCGAGGCTGGTGACGACGTCGGGCTGGGTGGCGTAGCCGAGGTAGTCGAGATGGCCGGGATCGAACAGGGCGCCGCCGGGGACGAAGACGATCGAGGCGCAGCGGACCTCGCGCTTGCTGCCCAGGTCATCGGGGTTGATCGCCCCGGCCGGGCAGCAGTCCATCAGGGCCTTGACGTCGGTGCATTTCGCCATGTCGACGGAGAAGGCCTGGGGCGTCGCCTGGGGATAGCGCATGCAGGTCGGGGCCCGGTGATCCAGCCCCGGAGTGAAGCGGACCCACTCGGGGTATTTCTTGTAACACTCGCCGCAGGCCGTGCACTTGTCGAGATTGATGAAGCGCGGCGCGGTCGTCAGCTGCACGGTGAAATCGCCCTTCTTCCCCTTCACATCGGTCACCGTCGTCATCGTCATCAGTTCGATGAACTCCTGGCGGCTGCTCTCGGAGAGGTTCGGCGACAGGGTGCAGAGGTCGCAGTTGTTGGTCGGGAAGGTCCGGTCGAGCTGGGTCATCAGGCCGCCGATGGCGTAGGCCGAATCGACCAGGACGACGTTGCGTTCGGCCTCGGCCAGGTCGAGTGCCGTGCGGATGCCGGCCATGCCGCCGCCGATGACCAGGACTCTGTTGCTGCTGGGGGTATTCATGTTCTGCATCTCTCCAAGGGTTGCGCAGGCCAAGGGCGTCCCCGGTGACGACCGGGACAGCGCGCTGCTGCGGCCTGCGGCGGAAATAATCAGATTCCGGCGATATCGAGGATTGCCGGCAGCTTGTGCTCCCAGCCGAGGGTCTGGATCATCACCCCGGCGGCCTTTTTCTTCAGGGCGGCGACTGTCTCGCCGGCGATCTGGATCCCTTCCTGTTCGCGATCCGGCGATTTGCGGATGCGGCGGATCAGGGCGTCGGAGATATGGGCTCCCGGCTCGCTGTTGGCGATGTACTGGGCGATCGCCAGCGACTTGAGGAGGAAGACGGTGGGGATGACCGGCACCCCGAGCTTCTCCACCTTCGGCAGGAAGGCGGCGAAGCGCTCGAGATCGAATACCGGCGGGGTAAGGACGAACGAGGCGCCGGCGGCGACCTTGCGGCCGGCGGCCTCCAGCTCGACCGCCATCTCATCGTCGTCGGCGCAGGGGGCGATGGTGCAGCCGACGGTGAAGGAGGGGATGCCGTCGAGGTCGAAGCCGGCCAGATCCTTGCCTTCCTGCAGCTGACGGATGGCGCCGAGCAGGCCGATCTCGTCGAGGTCGTTGACGGTTTTCGCGTCGCTGTGGTCGCCCTGGCTCATCTCCTCGCTGTGGGCGACGATAAGGTTCTGGATGCCCAGGACGTGGGCGGCGAGGATGTCGCCCTGCAGCGCCATGCGGTTGCGGTCGCGGCAGTAGGTGTGGATGATCGCCTCCACCCCCTGCTGCTGCATCAGCACGCCGCCGGCCAGGGCGCTCATCCGCATGATGCCGTTGTCCATGTCGGGGACGACGACGGCGTCGACCCGGCCCTTGATCCGCCGGGCATCGGTGACCATTCTCGAGATGTTCACCCCCTTGGGGGTGTGCATCTCGGCCAGGACGACAAATTCGCCCGCCTGCAATCTTTTCTGAAAACTCATCGTGTGCTCTCTCCGGATTCCGACATCTCAGATTCGGGTTGCTCCCTGCGCCTCTCTGTTACAGGGCTGTTTCGGGATGGAAGACATTGACCTCCCGCAGGTCGTCGCCCAGGTAGGCCCGCTCGTTGGGCCCGAGTATCCCCAGGGACAGGCAGATCAGGGTCCAGATATGGACGGTGTTGTAGGTGCCGCCGAAATGGTGTCCGATATCGTGCACCTGGGCATGGCAGTTGTGGCAGCCGGTGATGCAGTAATGAGCGCCGGTTGCCGCGATCTGGTCGAACTTCACCTTGCCGTAGGCCCGCCGTTCCTCGGTGAACCCCGACTGCAGGAAGCCGCCGCCGCCACCGCAGCAGTAGTTGTTCGACCTGTTCGGCGTCATCTCGACGATGTTCTCCTCGCCGACCACCGAGGCGACGACGAAGCGGAGGTCGTCGGCGACCTCTTCGCCGAAGCTCTTGCGGACGATCTGGCAGGGGTCCTGGATCGTGAACTTGACCTTCAGCTCGCGGTTCCAGTCGGAGCTGACCTTCAGGCGTCCCTCGCGGATCCACCTGGCGTAGTACTGGTAGATGGAGGCAACTTCAAATTTGTGGTCGATGTTGAATTTTTTCAGTCCGGCCCGGACCGAGAAGGTGATGTGGCCTCACTCGGTGTTGAGGAAGACCTTCGCCCCCAGCTGGTCGGCCTGGCGGGCCGAGACCCGGGTGACGTGCTCCCAGCACTGGTTGTCGGCGAGGAACAGGCAGTAGTTCTCCGCCGCCCAGCCCTTGCTGCCATAGGTCCAGTCGACCCCGGCGAGGTGCAGGATCTTCCACAGCGGCACCAGTTCGTCCGGCTCGGTGACCGGCTCGCGGGAGTTCTGGTTGAGGAAGAAGTGGGCCCCCTCCTTGTCGATCGGGGCCTGCATGTCGGCGAATTCCGGCTGCGACTGCCGGTACTCCTCGAGCACGTCCTGGACGACGAAGACGAAGTCGTCGGGGGCGGTGCCCATCGCGCTGTTCGAGTCGTTGCGCAGGGCCATGTCGCAGGAGTTGCGGATGCCGCTCGGCCGCTGGTCCCGGGGCCAGGCGGCCCGGGCGTTGAAGACCAGCTGCGGGATGTCGATCTTCATCGGGCAGACGTAGATGCAGCGCTGACACATCGTGCACATCCACACCCACGGTGTCGAGGTCACCTCCTCATCCAGACCCATCGCGCACATGCGCAAGAATTTCCGCGGGTCCATGTCCGCCAGGCCCGTCGCCGGACAGCCGGATACGCAGGCGCCGCAGGTCAGGCAGAGGTTGAGGTTGCCCCCTTCCGGGAGGAGCTCCTTGACCGAGTCGATGAAGCCGCTCTTCTTTTTTCCTGTGATGGTGATACCTTCAAGCATGGATCCGTCCTTTTCCTCTCGGGTTTTGGCCCCGGCAGATGCCCCTGCCGCGGCGCGGTTCTTCCCAGTGCTCGCCTTTCAGTCCTGACACTTGCGGATCCGGACCCGGAAAAAATCGGGGCCGGTGTAGCTCTCGCCATCCCGCAGCACCTCGTACGAGGCTGCCGGCAGCACCTTCAGCAGGTCCTTGCGGATATCGGGGTCGGACCCCCGGATCTCCATGACCTGCGAGGGCCGCATCCGGCTGAAGACCTCCGTCATTTTCAGCAGCGAGATCGACGAGAAGGTGTTCCTGAAATCCAGTATGATGTCTTCGTTTCCTGCCACTTCCCTGCACTCCTCCATGATGTCCACCCGGAAGAGAGCAACATCCGGGCCAGTGCACGTAAAGGGCAAAATATTTCGCGATCGATCCGGTCATTGGCTGCGATTCCGGCATCTTGCCCCGGCGGTGAAATTTTCACGGTGATTGAAAAAGGGGGCAAAGGGGGGTACAGTACACCCTGATAACTGCTAAGCTGTTAAAACAGTTATCCTTTACAGGTGTTAAGGCTGAACAGGAGATGGCCCATGACCGGCAGGGAACTGGACGGATACTGGAAGACCGTGGTGAACACGCTGCGCGACGGCATCATGATCGTCAATACCCGCGGCGCCATCGTCTCCGTCAACCGGGCCTTCGAACAGATCACCGGCTACACCCGCGAGGAGCTGATCGGCAGGAGCTGCGAGATCCTCCACTGCGAATCCTGCGCGCGGGCCAGGGCGGAAGGGGCCGAATCCTGGTGCAGCCTGTACCAGACCGAAATGACCGAACAGCGGCGCTGCCAGATCCGCCGCAAGGACGGCCGCACCATCCAGGCCATGAAAAACGCCGCCATCCTCAAG
>WBUQ01000040.1 GCA_008933635.1 Desulfobulbaceae bacterium
TCGCTTCCAGGCACAGCTTCCTTCATGGATTACCTTGACTTTAAAGGAGAAAAACAGCGAAAATGGGAGAGCAATAACAGTTTAAGATAAATAGAAAAAACAGGATTTGTTACGTATACTCAGGAAGTATATAAAGTTGTAGGATCTGAGTCCAACCGGTGGCTTGCCAAGGATAAGCTATATCTTGAGAATTACAGAGATTGACAGCCTGAAATGGCCTATGTTGCAGCGGATATCACTGCCACTGGCACCGATCAAGATGACAGACTCTCTGTATGTCACCCGATTATGAGAAGGTGTATCCAGCCAGACTGACAGGTCTGACCGGATACAGAGAGGACAGAATCTGCTAAAAGCGATAGCTGTAATTAACCGACATAAAGAACATCTCCGGCTCAGTATAGCTGCCGGCAAGCAACACCGGTGCCGGAACAGTTGCATCCTCGCTCATCAGGTATTCAAATGCCACGCCAATCGATGACTTCTCGTTGAGCTGCTGCTGCGCACCGATGCCGAAACGCCATGCAGCTCCGGCAGGCATGGTCAGCGAGGTATTATCCTGATTTTCGTACATGCTGGTGTCATAGGCGACACCGAAATTCAGGCGGGTAGCCGCTGTCATCTGGTACTGGGTACCAAGGGCGCCATGCCAGGTATCCTGCAGTTCCAGACTGGAGGAACGCGTAGCAGGCCCGACGTTCACTGACAGGTCACTAAACGAACTCCAGTCCTGCCAGCCAATATTGCCAAGAAGAGACCATTTCTCATTGAGCACCAGCACAGTGCTGAGCATGACCTGCTGTGGGGCATCGACCGAGGCGTCAATCGGCAATGTCCAGGGCATTCCACTCACCGGCAGGTTACCGCTGGCGTCGACATCGAATTCATAATCGACCTCGCTGGTATAGGTCAGGCCAAGGCGGGCATACTGACAGGGCTCAAACATCACACCCAGCTTGGCGTTGGGAGCCAAGTCGGTATCATCGAGGGTAACCTCTTCGCCGGTGCGCAGCGTATTGCGGGACAGAGAGAACACTCCTAAATTGATACCCAGGCCAGCACCGACAGACCACATCTTGTTGATCCGGTAGGCCAGGGCAGGTTGCAGGGTGAGGCCCATCATGGTGGCCTCTGTGACGAGATTTCGACCAGCCCAATTGTCATCAAATCCCAGACTGAGCCCGAAATTACCGTACAGGGCAAGTCCAAGCTTGAAGTCATCGCTGATGCTGTGACTGTAGAATGAGCTCGCCGCAGGCAGCCAGCCGACCACATTCCCCGGCCCTTCCAGATAACGGTTATCCAGTTCGTAGGGGAGGTCTCCATACAGGACCTGGGCTCCAAGGGTCAGCTGTTTGCCGTCGAGCCGGGTCATGCCGGCCGGATTACTGAAGACTGTGGACGCATCCTGGGCTCGCGCCGCAGTTCCGGCACCGGCAAGTCCAAGATCCTCGGTGCCTATCTCGTAAAGATATAATCCTCCTGCATGAGCAAGGCTTGCGGCCCCCACAAAAATAAAGCTGACAATTGGTATGAATGCCATATTTTTCATACTTTTCCCCCTTGGCCAGTAGAGTCGTCTGGCTCATTTGCAATAAAACCGACTGATTGTCCAGTCGGCCGACAACCTCCTCTTCAGTCAACATGTACCATACTGGCTGCACTGGAGTGGAACCGCTCGACGTGCTCTTTCCCTTGGCCAACCAGATCCGGTCTTTCGCCGACAAAGCCTGAAACTCCGTTGCAGCCTGTCCATACACAGTACATACCTTGACAATATAACCGTCACTCAACATGAAGTCTTCCTCTATCTCATCATCAGCAAGGGCTTGCGATGGAGGTTTTTCTGCGCTAGCCTTGGTGATATTCTCTCAAGGGATGAGTCACCCAAATTCACCCAACTATTTTCAGGAAACCACTTTCCTCCAAACGGTACTCTGTTCACTTGGGTATCGAGTGAGAGGCAAGAAGCATCGTATTTCTTGAACAAACGAGGAGGGAACCGCTCGAGGAAGGATGAAAGAGATGTGCGATTTCAATGCATGCCTCCTGATATGACATCGCAGCGTGCATTAAAAGAATGGTCTGGGTATCATGGTCGAAGAGCAGCTCAAATAGTGTGGTTACGCTGCAGAGAATACTGTATTGGGGGTGATAACTGTATTCTGGCGAGATTCGAAATTTTTGCATTTAACGTGGCTCTAACAATCAGGCATGGCAATTAAGACAACCAATAGCCCATCCTGACCGACAACCTTTAAAGAGGAGGGGGAAGCATGAAAGAGAGGAAGCGACGACAGATATCGTTATCGGTATACGCTTCGGCAGGGGCCTTACTGATGAGCGGGATGGGGCTGGCCGGAGCGGCAGAGACGCTTCCGGATCGGACAGTGCTGCCGCTCCCCGAACCGAACTATCCTCACAGCACCGTTCTCGACGCCCGCGATGCCACACCGCCGCCCCGCTTCGAGGTGAAAGTGCCCGAGGGGGCGCCGAACGTGCTCATCGTCCTTGTGGACGACATGGGTTTCGGCATGCCCAGTGCTTTCGGGGGACCGGTGAATATGCCTGCCGCAGAGGCTCTCGCCGTCAAGGGACTGCGCTACAACCAGTTCCACACGACAGCGGTTAGCTCACCGACCAGGACTGCCTTGCTCTCCGGTCGGAACCACCATATGAACAACATGGGTGGCATCACCGAAACGGCCACCGCTTTTCCGGGCAACACGGGACAGAGACCGAACAATGTCGCACCGCTGGCGGAGATGTTGCGTCTGAATGGATACAGTACCGGCTTCTTCGGCAAGAACCACGAGACCGCGCCATGGGAGGTCAGTCCTTCCGGACCGACCGATCGCTGGCCGACGCGCTCGGGTTTCGACAAGTTCTATGGCTTTTTCGGTGGTGAAACCGATCAGTGGAATCCCACCATCTATGACGGCATGACTCGAATCCCCACGCCGCACTATGAGGGCTACAACTTCATGACCGACTTGACCAATCAGGCCATTTCCTGGATGAAGTTTCAGAAGGCGCTCACCCCGGACAAGCCTTTTTTTATGTATTTCGCCCCCGGCGCCACCCATGCTCCGCATCATGTCCCCAAGGAATGGATTGCCAAGTACAAGGGCAAATTCGACAAAGGCTGGGACAAGCTGCGCGAAGAGACGCTGGCGCGGCAGATCGCACTGGGCGTGGTGCCAAAGGGAACCAAACTCGCCAACAAGCCCGATGCCATCAAGGATTGGGACAAGCTGACGCCAGACGAACAGAAACTCTTCGCCCGCCAGATGGAGGTATATGCCGGCTTCGGTGAATACTGCGATCATGAGATTGGCAGGCTTTTCGATGCCATCGGCCAGACCGGTCAACTTGACAATACACTGATCTTCTATATTCTAGGTGATAACGGGACCAGCGCCGAGGGCGGCATGAGCGGTATGTTCAGTGAGATGACCTATTTTAATGGCGTCCAGGAAACGGTTCAGGAAATGCTCAGACATTATGACGACTGGGGCGGACCGACCACCTATCCGCACATGGCCGCAGGTTGGGCTATTGCCGGCGATACCCCGTTCATGTGGACCAAGCAGGTTCCTTCCAACTACGGCGGTTCCCGCAATGGTATGGTGGTCTCTTGGCCCAAGCGCATCAAAGCCACCAATCAGGTGCGCTCGCAGTGGCACCACGTCATCGACGTTGCTCCTACCGTGCTCGAAGCGGCGAGTCTGCCGGAACCAAAGAGCGTCAACGGCACTGTCCAGGAACCGATCGAAGGTGTGAGCATGCTGTACACCTTCGACAATGCCCAGGCCAAGAGCACACATACGACACAGTATTTCGAGATCTTCGCCAATCGCGCCATCTATCACGACGGCTGGTTTGCCGGTACCGTTCACAAGGCGCCATGGGAAAGACAGCCTCGCGGAAAACTGTTGGATGACAAATGGGAACTCTATGACACCCGTACCGACTTCAGCCTGGTGAACGATCTGGCCGCCGCCAAACCGGAAAAGCTCAAGGAGATGCAGGATCTCTTTATCCAGGAGGCGATCAAATACCGCGTGCTGCCTATAGACGATCGCAGCGTGGAACGCGTCAATGCCAAACTCGCCGGCCGGCCGGACCTGATGGGCGATCGCACCTCGCTCACGCTCTCGTCGGGTATGGACTCGATGAGTGAAAACGTCTTTATCAACATCAAGAACCGGTCGCTGTCGATCACGGCGGACGTGGAGATCCCGGCGGGTGGCGCTAATGGCGTCATCCTCGCCCAGGGCGGACGATTCGGCGGCTGGAGCCTGTATCTCAAGGATGGCAAGCCGATATACTGCTACAACTATGTCGGACTGCAGGAATTCAAGGTTGCCGCCACCAAGGCGGCGGCAGCCGGCAAGGCCACAATCCGCATGAACTTCGACTATGACGGCGGCGGGATTGGCAAGGGCGGCACCGCCACCATTCTGGTCAACGGCGAGAACATCGCCAGCGGCCGTATCGAGCGCACCCAGCCGATGATCTTCTCGGCCGACGAAACGGCGGCAGTTGGCAAGGATGATGCCACGCCGGTTACGGCCGATTACCAGGAACGCGACAACGCCTTCACCGGCAAGATCCTCAAGGTTGTTGTGGACGTGAAGCCGATGGGTGAAGCGGTCAAGGCGGAAGTCGATGGCGCCGGCAAGGAAGCAGCCTATAAGATGGCGATATCGAATTAATGATTGCCAATCATATCGAGAATCATCGGAAAGGAGCCGGATGACTGCGTCTCTGTGGAAGATCTGCCCTGCCGCGTGCGGATCTTCCACACCTTCGCCGAAACAAAGCTATGGTAATTGAACCGACACATAAAGGCATGCTGCCGGAATCCAGCGGCCAGGGCATCCACGTGGTGGCCAAGCCCGTCGGACCGGCCTGTAATCTCAATTGCGAATATTGCTTTTACCTGGAAAAAAAGGCCCTCTTCGGTTCCGACGACAATTACCGGATGAACGAAGAGATATTACGTTCATTCATCTCCAGTTATATTTCCTCCCAGCCAACCCCTGTCGTCGAGTTTGTCTGGCAAGGAGGCGAGCCTACCCTCCTGAATATTGATTTCTTCAGGCGGGTAATCGAACTGCAGAGAGTGTTTGCCAACGGGAAAACCATCAACAATGCCCTTCAAACCAACGGCACGCTGTTGACCGACGAATGGTGCGCATTTCTGCGCGAACACAATTTTATAGTCGGCATCAGCCTCGATGGTCCGCAGGATATTCATGACCGATATCGCTGTGATCGTGCCGGAAAAGGCTCCTATGACAGGGTTATGCGGGGATTGAGACTGCTCCAGAAACATGGAGTCGAATACAATGTGCTGGCGAGTGTGGCCCGGGAAACGGCAAGCCGGCCACTTGATGTCTATTGCTTCCTGCGGGACAACGGAGTCGAATTTGTCCAGTTTGCACCTGTTGTCGAACGTTTGCCTGATGCCTGCAGCAGACAACATGGCCTGCAGCTTTCTGGACCAGCATCGCTGGACTCGGGGGAAATGCAGGCCGAAGTGACATCCTGGTCGGTGATTCCCGAGGAATACGGTGATTTCCTGATCGCTGTATATGAGGAATGGGTGCGTCGCGATGTGGGCAACGTTTTTGTGATGAACTTTGAATGGGCGCTGAATGCCTGGATTGGCAATCCATCACCGGTCTGTGTTCATGCGCAACAATGCGGTGGTTCACTGGTGATGGAACATAATGGCGACATCTATGCCTGCGATCACTTCGTTTACCCTCAATACAAGCTCGGCAATATACTCACCGACCTCCTTCCTGAATGTGTCAAAAAGTCCCGGCAAAATGGCTTTGGCGTAACCAAGGAGACGGCCTTACCTCTCCGGTGCAGAGAGTGCGAGATCCTTGCCGCCTGCAGGGGCGGCTGTCCCAAACATCGCTTTGCCAGGACTTGGGACGATCAACCTGGTTTGCATTATCTCTGTCCGGGATATGAGAAATTCTTTTCCCACGTCCGCAAGTACCTGCGGGCTATGGCACAATTGCTCGAAAACGGCCTGCCAGTGTCGTACATCATGGAGGCGGTGAAGGGACCACTGGTTATACAGAAAAGGTAAAGAAAGCAAAACCATCAATGCACAACCAAAGAAATAAATACCAGCTTTCGAATAGGAACAGATTCAAAGCCATTTAAACAAAATGATTTATTAGCTTTCAGCGTAGATTTCATTTCTTCTGCTGAAGGAGTTACCGCTACAGCCCCCTTGATCCTTTCTTCCTCGCTTCTGCCTCGAGAGCTTCAAATTACCGGTCCTCAGGACGTTGACGAATAAATCACTCTCTCCCTGTCCGGTGGTGGCATCTGGGTTGGGCCGGACCTGATCTTGTCAGTTGTATCGCTTCCGACCTGCATAACCACGTCCGACAGAGCTCTGAATTCCGTATCCTGGACAGCGATAGAGGCAAGGCCAGATTATCAATCTCTCCAAACTCAGAGAGCCCGAAACTCCCGATCCAGGCTCTCAAAAAAAATAAACTTATCATCATCTTCGTCCAGTTCTTCGATATCATCAAATCAACATGCGTCATTCAAACGTTTCCTGTTCAAAACGGGACTCACATTCTCGTCTCCTCCTCCCTTAAACCGTTCTATACTCGCTCACGGACTGTTCATTAGCTGTCCACCAACTGTCCACTGATCAAAAGAGATCTCGAAGGAAAAATGTCATACTATCAATTTGATAGTAAAAACAGTGGTGCCGAATCCTTATCTCACTTTCGGCACCATATTGATATATATCAGTAAGTTAACAGCATTTTGATTTGACGTCGATTCGCTTGAAAGAGAGCGACATTCTCCAGCCAGAGACAAGGTCATTGTCCTGGCTGTACACATTTCTGTGCACCGCATTTTCTCCGTGGCAACCTGTACAGGAGAAAAAATGCGCGTTCCTTCCTGCCTCTGCAAAAGCCTCGAATCCGTTTTTTCTTTCCGGATTCGGGTGGTTACTGATCTTCAGCCGATTTTCAGCCGCACCGAGTTCAGGAACTCGCTCCACATCAAAAACGTAGGTGTTGCACTGCGCCGAAGCCGCCAATACGTCGCCGCTGCAGATAGTGTGTTCGAGTCGCCTCGTATCAGCAATTTTCCGAATGAACGGACAGGCGATGGCGTCTGAAAAGTGCCTTCCCCGGTGCAGGACGGTACAGCGGCTTAAGTCTCCACTGCGGCAACCAGAGAGAAAAGAAAAGGAACTCTGGAATGCCGTGTTCACAGGCATCCATCAAACCAGCCGTAAAAACCGGAAAACCCTGCCGCAGCACCATGACGCCGGGTTCTTTCACAGTCGGGCCGGCGCACCAGCGGTCGTGAACTGATCCGGCTGTATGTCAACAAAATGACGGATCTTCGCGGAAGAGAAATTTCAAAAGACATTGAGAGAGGCTCGTTTCCGGTGCCTTGAAAGTGCCATGGACATGCCGGTCGATCAAGAGTGCGTCGAGGATAAACAGCGATCGCCTGTCGTGTCTGTCATTGACAACAGGCGCCAACGGGGCTTTTGATAAAGGAGAACGACAAGGTGACGATAATGGGACGGGCTTGAGTCGGATTCCTTTTTGGCCAACGGAAAATTCCTGAGATAAAAGGGGCCTCGCGATGACTGACGAAGAGGAACGGACCGGATACGCCAGTGAATTCCGTCAAAAGGCCGAAGCGATTGTCCGGGAACGGATAGACAGGACTCCGGAAGACATCTCGGCTCTCTCGCCCGAGGAGATACGGAAAAGGCTCCATGAGCTGCGGGTACGCCAGCTTGAGCTGGAGATGCAGAACGAGGGGCTTCGCGCGGCCCTGTCGGAGGCCGAAGCCGGGCGGGCGCGCTATTTCGACCTGTATGACCTGGCTCCGGTGGGCTGCTGTTCCCTGTCCGAACAGGGACTGATCCTTGAGGCCAACCTCGCATTTGCCATGTTGCTGGGTGCGGATCGCAGTACGCTGACCAATCGGCCGATTGCCAGCTTCATCCTCAAAGAAGACCAGGATATTCACTACCTGTGCCGAAAAAAACTCTTCGAGACGGGCGAACCCCAGGAATGCGAACTGCGGCTGGTCAGACCGGACGGTGCACTCTTCTGGGCGCATCTGACTGGAGCTGTTGCTCAGGTGGCGGACGGTGCCTCCGGGTACCGCGTCGCGTTCAGCGACATCACCGCCAAACGCAGACAATCCGAGCACTTGTTGCGTCAGCAGGCGGAAGAGTTGACGGCAACAAAAGAAATGGTGGAGGACGAAAAACTTCTTCTGGCGACTGTGATGGACGCCCTGCCTGTAGGAGTGTCCATAATCAATCGAGATGGTGGTATTGTTCAGGTAAACAAAATTTTTGAGAGGATCTGGGGAGGTAGGCGGCTACCGGAGACCCGGTCTGTCAGGGACTATGCCAGTTACAAGGCATGGTGGGACAGTACAGGGAAGCCTGTCGCCCCGGAGGAGTGGGCGTCAGCTATTGCCATTCAGAAAGGCGAATCGACAATCGGGCAGATCTTTCGGATCGAACGGTTTGATGAAACCGAAGCCTTTGTTATCAACAGCGCCGCTCCTGTTTTCAATGCCCAAGGTTCTATCGTCGGTTGTGCCGTAGCTGTTCAGGAAATAACAGAGCTCAAATGGGCCGAGCAATCACTGCTGGAAAACAAAAAAGATTTCGCCCGGGCTCAGGAGGTGGGAGGGATTGGCAGCTGGCGCCTGATCACCCGGAGCAACGTGCTCACATGGTCCGATGAAAATTATCGTATTTTCGGTATTCCCGTTGGAACGCAGTTGAACTACGAGACCTTCCTCTCCTGCATCCATCCCGACGACCTCGCCTTCGTTGAAAAAAAATGGCAGGAAGGGCTGAGCGGAGCCCCGTATGACATTGAGCACCGGATCATCGCGGATGGAAGGATCAAATGGGTCCGTGAAAAAGCGTATCTCGAGTTTGACAAGCATGGTGCACTGGTCGGCGGGTTCGGGATCACTCAGGACATCACCGAACGCAAACAGGCCGAGCAGGCACTGCGTGAAAGCGAGGCTCTGTACCGCGCGATTGGCGAGTCCATCGATTATGGCGTATGGGTATGCGCACCGGATGGGCGAAATACCTATGCCAGCGAGAGTTTCCTCAGGATGGTCGGCATCACCCAGGAGCAATGTTCGAATTTCGGCTGGGGAAACGTACTGCACCCGGATGATGCCGATCGTACGATTTCGGCGTGGCAGGAATGTGTCCGGACAAACGGCACGTGGGATATTGAACACCGATTCCTGGGCGTGGACGGCGGGTGGCACCCGGTTCTGGCCCGCGGAGTCCCGGTCAGAAACGAGCAGAATGAGATTTTCTGCTGGGCCGGCATCAATCTCGATATCAGCAGGCTCAAGCAGACCGAGGAGGAGTTGCGGGAGAAGGAGGCGCGACTGCGGCTGGCGCAGGAAAGCGCAAATATTGGGATCTGGGATTGGATGGTCGAGTCGGGAACCCTGGATTTCACGCCGGAGCTCAATATGTTGTACGGGCTGCCCCGCGGGACCATAAAGACGTATCAGGACTGGCGTGATCTCGTTCATCCGGACGATATCAGTCGGATTGAGGCAGGACGTGATCAGGCTATCGCGAATCGCGAATCCTTCGAATTGGAATTTCGCGGCCGCCACTCTTCCGGGGAGTATCGCTGGATTTCCACCAAGGGTGGCGCGATCTATAATGAAGCGGGCGAAGCGGTCCGGGTGTTCGGTGTCAACATTGACATCACCGAGCGCAAACAGGCCGAGCAGGAGAAGGCGAAACTCGAGTCAATGAATCGGCGGCTCCAGAGGTTCGAGAGCATGGGGCGTATGGCCGGGGCTGTGGCCCACCACTTCAACAACAAACTGCATGTGGTGCTGGGCTACCTTGAATTGACGCGGAATACGCAACTGCCTGATGACACCTCGGTCTCCAATCTGACGAGAGCAATTCAGGCAGCCGATCAGGCCGCGGAGATCAGCAGAATGATGCTCACCTGTCTCGGGCAGGTGACTGGCAGACAAGAGTATTTGGATCTTGGCGAGATATGTCGAAAAAGCTTGCTCGATATTCAAGCCTCGATACCAGGAAACGTCGGTGTTCAGACCGATTTCAATCCTCCTGGGCCAGTAATCAGGGCCGATGCAAAACAGGTCAGGCAGATCCTGATCAACCTGATTACAAACGCCTGGGAGGCGATCGGGGAAGATCAGTCCTCTACCATTCGGCTGACAATCGCAACAGTCTCCGCCGCGGATATCACCCCTGAACATCGCTATCCGGTCAACTGGCAGCCTGATAGCACTTCCTATGCCTGCCTGGAAGTGCAGGATAACGGATGCGGAATTCCGGAAGAAGATTTCGAAGAGTTGTTCTTTCCCTTTTTTACGACGAAATTCACCGGACGGGGTCTGGGGTTGCCCATGACCCTGGGGCTGCTGCAGGCTCATGGTGGCGCCATCACTGTAGAAAGCTCGCCTGGCCATGGGAGCGTCTTCCGGGTCTTCTTCCCGATGACGCAGGAAGAGGCCATCCCGCAGCCGCAGGAGGAAACCGGCGCTGCGGCAACTGACAATGGCGGTACGGTATTGTTGGTTGATGATGACCTGATTGTCTTGCAGGTCACCACAGCGATGTTGTCAAGGTTGGGATTTGCCGTATTGAGTGCCATGGATGGCATCGACGCCGTTGAAGTATATCGGCGGCACAAGGATGAAATCCGCCTGGTGCTGAGCGATGTGGCCATGCCGCGCATGAACGGCTGGGAAACACTGATCGCGCTGCGGCAAATCACTCCCAAGATCCCGGTTATCCTGGCAAGCGGGTATAGCGAGGAGCAGGTGATGGAAGGAATCCACCATGAACGCCCTCAGGCATTCTTAGCAAAGCCATATGGGTTTGACGTACTCAGGGACGCCATCCATGGGGCTCTGAAGGATGGAAGGGAGTGCGGCGACCGCAGAGGATAGTGTTGTGTGTTCCCGTTCGTACTCATTATACGGCAGTATGCTGTTGCCTCCCTGCCAGACAAGGTTCTGCGGGAATTACTGCAAAGCTGCAACGCGAGGACTAAATCTCGCTGCCATCCCGATAGAGAGCCTGGGTGGCGGAAAGACGGCAGGAGAGGTTCCTGAACCATGGGAGAAGACTGTGCATATCTGGGTTGATGCCGACGCCTGTCCCAGGGTGATCAGGGAGATCCTCTTTCGAGCCGCCGAGCGGACCGGGGTGGCGCTGACCCTGGTGGCAAACCAGCCGGTGGCCATCCCCCGGCTGGAAAATATCCGGTCAGTGCGGGTGGCCTCCGGTTTTGACGTGGCGGATAATGCAATCCTGCGGATGCTCGCGGCCGGGGACCTGGTCGTTACCGCGGACATTCCTCTGGCCGCCGAGGCCGTCGCGGCTGGCGCTCTTGCCCTGAACCCCCGCGGTCAGATGTATACCAGGGACAATATCAGGGATCATCTCAGCATGCGGGATTTCATGGACGGACTGCGTGACACGGGCATCGAAACCGGCGGTCCGGCCCCGTTCAGCCCAGGCGACCGGCAGTCGTTTGCGAACCAGCTGGATCGTCTGTTGTCCGGATATGTCCGCCGGACCGGGAGCTGAACCTGCCTGTTGTCCTGAAGAGGGGCTGTTCCTGCCGTTTCGGACGCTGCAGGGTCATTTCCTCCTCGCCGCCTGCCCATGTCCTCCCGCAAGGTATCAGCTGTTGCTGCGCGTTTTCGGGAAGAAGGCAATGATCGGGACAGTCAGCAGGGGAATGCAGGCGATGACGGTCAGCACCGGACGGATGGTGAACGAGTCCGCCAGCCGGCCGATGACCGGGGTGATCGCCCCGCCGAGACCGTAGGCGAAACCCATCATCAGGCTGGCGACCATCGACCGGCCTTTCGGGGCCAGGGTCTGGGCCATCGTCACGCCGAGCGGCAGGGGGGCAAGGACCAGGGCACCGGCCAGGGCCGAGCCGAAATAGACCCAGCTCCCCTCGAGCTGCATCAGCAGCCAGAGGGCCGGGGCCATCAGCAGGTAGGAGAACAGGAAGACCGGCTTGAAGCCGATACGGTCGGAGATATGGCCGGAAAGCAGGCCGCTGACGGTGCCCGAGACGGTGAAGAGGGCGTAGATCGCCCCGGCCGAGACCACGCTGAAACCCTCCCGCACATAGAGCACCGGCATGAAGGTCAGAAACGACTGGCCGACAATCGCCCGCAGGAACATCACCAGCCAGATCAGGGCGATAACCTTCCAGGCGTCGCCGAGACTTTCCCTGAGCGCACTGAAAAAACCCGATCGTTTCAGTCCTTCGCTCTGCGGCGGCGGGATCACCCGCAGCAGCCAGACCAGGACCAGCAGGCCGGCGATCATCGTCAGCGGCATCGCCTGCAGACCGAAGGAGGCGACATACCAGGTGATGAACAGCGGGCCGAGCCCGAAGGCCAGGGTGCCGCCGGTATTGAACACCGACATCGAAAAACCGGCCTGGGAGCCGGCATACAGCGGCACCATGCCGGTGACCGACGGGTGAAACATCGACGAACCGACCGACCCGAGGGCGACGCAGAACAGCAGTATCCAGAAATTGGGCGCGATGCCTGTCAGCGGAATGCAGACGATGGTCAGGGTCAGTCCGGCAAAGATGAAGGCCCTGGTCGGGCTGCGGTCGGCCAGGTAGCCGACGGTGGGCTGGATGATGAAGGCCAAGAGACGCATCGTCCCGGCCAAAATCCCGACCTGGGTCAACGACAGGCCGAGTTCATCGACAAAGACCGGGAACAGCGGGCTGATGAAAGCGGAATAGAAGTCGCCGGTGAAGTGGATCAGCGTCAGGGCGAACAGGATCTTCAGATTGGCGGACATCGGACGCGGCTCAGTACTCGAGCAGTTTCGGCTGTCGCCAGTTGGTGTCAAAGCCCATTCCGTCGAGGATGGCTATGGCCCGCTCCATGTTGGCAGCCACCGAGTCCAGGCCGTGGGAATCATCGCCGGGGACCACGGCGATACCCATTTCGTGAGCCATTTTCAGGATAGGCAGGGAAATATACGGTTCGCTGGCCCCCTTCAGCAGCGAGCGGAGGTTGAAGTCCATGATCAGATCGAGATCGCGGATCAGGGCCAGGTTTCGCCTTATCCGGTCCATGATCGCCGGCTTCAGGATCCTGTCCGCGTAGTCCGGGTCGAAGATCCTGATCAGGTCGAAATGGCCGACGACTGCAGGCTGCAGGAGCCCGATCATCTCATGCTGCTGGTCGAAATAGCGGCAGTAGAGGGCATCGAGGCCGCCCACCGCCTCGGCAGTCCGCTGGTATTGCTCCGGGGAGTAATCGAATCCCATGTCGTCGACGAAATGGACGGAACCGACCAGGTAGTCCGGCTGGAAGGTGCTGATCAGCTGCGGGATGAAGGTCTCGTAGCCGCTGTAGGTTTCTATCTCCATCGCCGCGAAGATGTCGATGCTGTCGGCGTACTTCCGCTGCAGCCGGCGGCATTCCAGCATGTATTTGCCGAAACGGTCATAGAGAAACTCGGGGGTCAGCCCGGCCGCCCGCTGATCCGGGTAGAGCAGCTGCTCGCTGATGGCGGGGACGTGTTCGGTAATCCCCACCCAGGGGAATCCCCTGCGGATATATTCCTGGACGATTTCTTCGAGGGTGTTGCTGGCATGGTGGCAGAACTGGCCGCTGTGACCGCCATGAACGGAGACGGGAGATATGGTGTTCATTCCTGCATTCGTGATAAGGAAAATAGGAAGGCGGCCGTGACAGGGGCGGCCGCCGGAGTCTCAGGCGGCAGATTGTACCACTGTCGCCCCCGCCTTGAAAGATCAATATCGACGGCAGCGGAGGCGGCACAGGAAAAGGATGAGTCTCTGCCGCAATCGCCTATGTCAGAACTTCTCTCAGGAAAATATGCTGTTGACATCGCAGCAGGCCATCGGTTAACCATTCATTGGAGGAAGGTTAACCAACGATCGGGAGATGATGAAAAAACGGATCCTGGAAATGCTGCAGCAATCCCCCGAACCGCTGGCCGGTCCGGAGATCAGCCGGCGGCTGGCGGTGTCGCGGGTGGCGGTCTGGAAGCATATCGAACAGCTGCGGAAGAGCGGCCTGGAGATAGAATCGACGGCGAAGGGCTACCGGCTGCTGACGACACCGGACACCCCGCTGCCGTACCTGTTCGGGGAGAGATCGTCGCGAATCCATTATTACCGGGAACTCGATTCGACGATGAACAAGGCCACCGTCCTGGCCCGCGAGGGATGCCCCGACGGCACCGTGGTCATCGCCGAACAGCAACGGCAGGGACGGGGGCGGATGCAGCGGCAGTGGCAGTCGGAGGCCGGTGGCCTGTATTTCTCCATCGTCCTGCGTCCTGGTCTGCCGGCCCGGGTGTGTCCGGTGGTCAATCTCGCCGTCGCGCTCGATCTGGTCGACAGCCTGGAGAGCTGCTGCGGTATTGCCGCTCGGGTCAAGTGGCCTAACGACGTCCTGGTCGACGGGCGCAAGATTGCCGGCATCCTGTCGCAGATGGAGGTCGAGGCCGACCAGGTCACCTTCCTCAACGTCGGCATCGGCATCAACCTCAACAACCAGCCGGCGGTCGCCGACAAGCCGGCGGTCTCGGCCATCCAGCTGACCGGCCGGGCGGTGCATCGCGCCGGGTTCCTGGCGGATTTCCTGCACCGCTTCGAGGAGCGGATGGCGGCCTTTTCCCCGGCCCAGACGATCGCCGCCTGGAAGGCGCAGAGCATCACCCTCGGCCGGCAGGTGAAGATCGCCACCCTGCGCGAGACCTGCGAGGGGCTGGCCATCGACCTCGACGAGGATGGCGGGCTGGTGCTGGCAATGGCCGACGGGACGCAGAGGACGGTCTTTTTCGGCGATTGTTTCCATCAAGAGGCGGCGGAAGGGCGGAATGGCCCGGCCGCCCTGACCTGAGCCGAAAGCTAACACGTACGGAGAGAGAAAGAGAATGAACGAAAACAGTACTGACCTGCGCAAGATGGTCCTCGCCTCGCTGATGGCGGCCCTCATCGCCGTCGGCGGCTACATCGCCATCCCGGTGGGACCGGTGCCGATCGTCCTGCAGAACCTCTTTGTCCTGGTGGCGGCCTTGCTGCTGGGCAGCAGGTGGGCCGCCGCCAGCGTTGCCGTCTACCTGCTTGCCGGGGCCTGCGGCCTGCCGGTCTTCGCCGGCGGCGGGGCCGGACTGGGGCACCTGTTCGGGCCGCGGGGCGGCTACCTGTTCGGATTCCTGGTCGCCGCCTGGGTAGTTGGCCGGATTTCCGAAGCGTCACGACAGCGGCCGGCAGCGGAGATCGCCGGCATGGTCATCGGCAGCCTGATCATCTATGCCATCGGCGTCCCGTGGCTGAAGACCCTGCTCGGCATCAGCTTCGGCAAGGCCCTGACGGTCGGGATGTATCCCTTTGTCCCCGGCGACGCGCTGAAGATCGCCGCCTCCTGGCTGATCGTCAGGAGCGTCAGGCCGCTGGTGCACGCGGGCATGCGGCCGCAGCGTGCGCTTTCACCTGTGGAACCGGTTGAATAACCTGCCGCTCCTGATATGGACATCGTCGAGATCACAGGCCTGACGCACCGCTATCCCGACGGGCACCCGAGCCTTGCGGGCATCGATCTTACCATCGCCCGCGGCTCCTTCGTCATCCTCGCCGGCGCCAACGGTGCCGGCAAGAGCACGCTGCTCAAGCATCTCAACGGGCTGCTGCTGCCGGACAAGGGAGAGGTCCGGATCGGCGGGGTGCCGGTACGGAAAGACCCGCTGCACGCCCGGCGCACCGTCGGCATGGTTTTCCAGGATGCCGACAGCCAGATCGTCGGCGAGACGGTCTGGGATGATGCCGCCTTCGGGCCGGAAAATCTCAACTGGACTGCCGAACGGATACAGGACAGCGTCGAGGCGGCGCTGGCGACGGTCGGCCTCGGCGACCTGAGGGACCGCAGCCCGCACCTGCTGTCCGGCGGCGAGAAGCGGCGGCTGGCCATTGCCGGGGTCCTGGCAATGCGGCCGGATGTCATCGTCCTCGACGAGCCCTTCGCCAACCTCGACTACGAAGGCGTCCGCCAGGTCCTGACCCATATCGTCACCCTGCACGCGGATGGCGTCACCATCATCGTCTGCGTCCACGATCTGGAGAAGGTGCTGGCCCATGCCCAGCGGCTGATCATCCTGCAGCAGGGCCGGATCGCTGCCGACGGCGCCCCGGAGGAGGTGGTGCGCAAGGCCGAGGCGTTCGGGGTGCGGATGCCGGCGGCCTGCAGGCTGGGCGGGAAGGTGGAATCGTGGCTGCGGTAGCCTTCGGATATCATCATGCCGCCACCTGGCTGCACGGTCTCGACGTCCGGGTCAAACTGGCGGCGATGGTCCTCCTCAGCATGGCCAGCCTGCGGGCCGGCGGAGCGGCCATCGTCCTGGCCATCTCCGTGGCCTTGCTGCTGCTGCGCCATGTCCGGCAGCCGGTTGCACGGTGGCTGGTCAGCCTCCGGTGGTACGCCGTCCTGCTCGCCGGCATTGTCCTGGTGCGGGCCCTGACGACGCCGGGGGAGCCGCTGTTCGGCATGTCCCGCTGGCCGCTGAGCGGGCCGGGCATGGAAGAGGGCCTGCTCCTCGCCGGCCGGCTGCTGTTCGTCACCCTCTTCGGCCTGCTGCTCGCCGCCACCACCCGGCCCTCGCAGATCCGCTCGGCCGTCGAATGGTACCTCCGGCCGGTCCCCTTTGTCCCCCACCGGCAGGCGGCGACGATGATCGGTCTGCTGGTCCGCTTCATTCCGGTCATCCTCACCCAGGCGACGGAACAGGGCGAGGCCCTGCGGGCCCGGGCGATCGACAACCGGCGCAACCCGCTGCGGCGCACCGTCTTCCTCTGCATGCCCCTGCTGCGCCGGACCTTCGTCACCGCCGACCGGCTGGCGCTCGCCATGGAGGCCCGCTGCTATGGCAGCCAGCGCTCTACCGGCCATCCCTGGCGGATGACCGTCAGGGACTGGTCGGCACTCGCCGGCGCCGGCGGCCTGTGCCTCACGATGCTGGCGATCGGCTGATCGTGCCGCACATGACGATGCCGGCGTCCTGAACCGCCGGTGGCCTGTCCGGCCGTTTGCTGCCAGCGTGGTCCAGGCGGAAAGCGTAAGCCGTAGGACGGAAAAAGATGCTATACTGGATCAGTGGTCAGCGCCCTCGCTGATGAGAAACGGGGTGTTCGGCAGCAACTTTCCTGACGGACTCCACCTCCTCAAAGATCTCCGGCAATGCAGGTGAATGACATGATGGATGACCCGGTCACCGGCCAGCCCGGTCCCGCCAGTCCGGCTTCGGAAATGGAGGCTGTGCATGACCCGGCAACGGCAGGCCGGAACTGGTCCGACGAGCTGACTTTCAGAAATTTCGTCGAGAATTTTCCGGGCGTCGCCTACCGCTTCAGAATGCATCCCGACGGCCGCTTCGGCTATGACTACCTCAGCAGCAAATGTCTGGACATCTTCGGGGTGGCGGTTGAGGAAGTAGTCAAGGACGCCTCGCTGCTCATCGGGATGATTCCGGAGTCAGACCTCGATCAGGTCACTCGTGCGATTGAAGAGTCGGCAAATACTCTCTCCCCGTACATGATCGAGCACCGCATGGTCCGGAAGGATGGGAAGACTATCTGGGTCAAGGCATCCTCCATCCCGCAGCGCATGGATGACGGCGATATTGTCTGGGATGGCGTCGCCCTGGATATTACCGACCGCAAGATCGCCGAGGAGGCGATCCATCTCAGCGAGGAAACCCTGCGGCTTGCCCAGCGCATCGGCAGGATCCGCTGCTGGCGATACCGGATCGCAGGCAGGCCGATCGATCCGGACAGCAGGGATATCCTTTTTTTCAGCGAAGATACCCCGCCCAGGCATCTCAGCCATGCGGAGTTGTCCCGGATGATCGCCCCAGTGGATGCGGCTGCTTTTGACGCAGCTCTCGACAGGGCGATAGCCGATGGTGTCGGCTTTTCGCTCGAACTGCGGACTGTCGAAGAGGGCGGCGGATCCGGATATGCCCTGGTGGCCTGCGATGTTCTCAGGGGTGAAGAGGGAAAGGTCGCGGAACTGATCGGGATCATCCAGGATATCACCGCCACCAGGAAGGCCGAGCGAGAACGGGAGGCGGCCGAGCAGCGCTACCGCTCGGTGGTTGAGGACCAGACGGAAATCATCAGCCGCCTGACTATCGATGGGACCCTGCTCTTCGTCAACAACGCGTATTGCCGGTTCTTCGGCAAAGATCGCGAGGAATTGATCGGCCGGAAATGGCAGCCGTCCGCCTATCCCGACGACGTCGCTACGATCGAGCGCCAGCTTTCCCGCATATCGCCGGAGAGCCGGGTGAGAGTGGTCAATAACAGGGTCTTTCGGGGAGACGGGGAGATCCGCTGGGTCCAGTTCATCAACCGGGGGATATTCAATGCCGACAACAAGCTGATCGAGATCCAGTCCGTGGGCCGGGACATCACGGAGCTGAAGGCCACCCAGCAGTCCCTGCTGCAGAAGGAAAGAGAGCTGTCGGAGAAGAATGCCAAGCTGGAGAAGCTGAATATCGCCTTCGAGGTGGTGATCGAGCAGAAAAACGAACAATTGGGCAACCTCAAGTCAGACATCATCAAGCATTACAACGCCTTCGTCAAACCGTACGTCAACGAATTGAAGCATATCGCCAAAGGTCGCCAGGAAATCCAGTACCTGCAGCTCATCGACCAGGGAATTCAGGACATCCTGTCGCCATTCGCCGATGAGCTGCTGTCGCTCAACCGCCATCTCTCGCCGATGGAAATGAAGGTCGCGGGCCTGATCCGCAGCGGCTTGCAGATTCAGGCCATTGCCACGGAACTGAACATCTCCCCCCACACCGTCAAGTACCACCGCAAGAACATCCGGACCAAGCTGGGGATCCAGAACCAGAAGATCAACCTTCGCACCCACCTGCTGCAGGTGATCCGATAAAGTGAATGGGGGGTATTTCCCCCCACTTCGCCCCCCTTTATTCCCTCCTTATCTTTCTCGGTCGGAATGAATACAATGGGTGTAACAGGAGCAAAACCTGGCCCGTTGCCATCCAGGTCCGCTCCCCGCCCCTCTGCTCAGGACGGAGGTCTCCTCCGTTTTCGGGAAGACAGACCTCTGCAGAATACATGGAGAAAATGCCGACCAATTTCCGCACCTGGCGGTGCCTTGCGCAATTGCTTTTTATCTGCCTGATGGTATCGGTCATGCCCGGCGTGGCCCGTTTCTCCCTCGCCGCAGAGCAGGCTGCGGGCGGTGCCGGTGACCGGAAAGAGCTCAGGTCGGCCAGTGAATTCGATTATCCGCCCTTTGCCATAGTTGGTGCGGACGGCAAAGCCGACGGCTTTTCCGTCGACCTGCTCAAGGCGGCTGCGGAGGCCGCCGGCCTGTCGGTTTCCTTCAAGGTCGGTCCGTGGCATCAGCTGAAGGAGGAACTGGCCGACGGCATGCTCGATGTCCTGCCGCTGGTGTCGTACTCCCCGGAGCGTGACCGGGTCTATGACTTCACCACGCCGTACCTGCGGATGAACGGGACGGTCTTCGTCAGGAAAGGCGATCCGCACATCCGCAGCCTGACCGACCTGAAGGGGAGGGAGGTGCTGGTAATGGAAGGGGACACCGCCCATGAGTACGCACTGCGGGAGAAACTATCCGAGAAGATCATCCCCACCGCCACCTACGAAGAAGCATTCCGCCGGCTGGCCTCGGGCCGGCACGATGCGGTCGTCGTCCAGCAGATAGTCGGCCTGCAGATCATCAGGAAACTGCATCTCGCCAATATCGTCCCGGTCTCGCAGAAGCATGTCACGACGCTGAAACCGGTGGCCCTGAAGCTGGAGGGATTCGAACAGAAGTTCTGCTTCGCCGTGGCGGAAGGCAATCAGCACCTTGTCTCGCAGCTCAACGAGGGCCTGACCGTCGTCTATCTGAACGGGACGTACAATGCCCTGTACGAGAAATGGTTTGCCCCGATCCTGCCGAAACCCGAGATTTCGATGGCCGAGACCATCCGGCAGGTTCTGGTTGTCCTCGTCCCGTTCCTGCTTGTCCTGACTCTGGCCGGACTGTGGTACCTGCGACGTCTGGTGAGGGAGAGGACGCTGTTTCTCGAAAACGAGATAGCGCAGCGGCAGAAGATCGAAGAGGCCCTGGCCGAGGCCAATGGGAGATATGAGGACGCCCAGAGGCTGGGGAAGGTCGGCAACTGGGTGTTTGAACCGGCCACCGGGGAGCTGTGGGCCTCAGCGGAGGCGAGGCGGATTTTCGGTTTCGCTGCCGGCGCACATCTTTCGCTCGATGACGTGCGGCAGTGCTTCGTCGACCGTGGGCTGGCCGAGAAGGTGCTGCAGGAACTGCTGTCGGAGGACGGGGTCGACAATCTCGAATGCGGGATCATTTCCGCGGACGAAAAGAAGCACCGGACCATCCTGCTGCTGACCCGGTCGGAGAAGGGCGATGCGGGCAGGCCGGCCAGGCTGACGGGGGTGATCCAGGATGTCACCGAACGCAAACGGATGGAGGAGCGACTGCAGCAGGCCCACAAGCTCGAGGCGGTTGGTCTGCTTGCCGGAGGAATAGCGCATGATTTCAATAATATATTGACATCGATCCTTGGTTTTGCGGAACTGATCCGCGATTCCTACCCGGACGACAATCAGCTGCAGGAGGATATCGGCGAGATCTATACCGCCGCCAGCAGGGCGAAGGAGCTCGTCCAGCAGCTCCAGGCCTTCAGCCGCAGGGAAAAGACCAGGCCATACCCCCTGAGGGTGGAGCTCGTCGTCAAGGAAACCATGCGGCTGCTGCGGTCGACGCTGCCGGCATCGGTCGAGATGCGGGTCGACGTCGCCGAGACGATGCCGCCGGTGCTGGCCGAACCGGCCAAACTGCACCAGATCGTGATGAACATCTGCACCAACGCCGCCCAGGCCATGGAGGAAGGGGGCGGGGTGCTGACCGTCAGGGCCTTCGAGACCACCCCGGCCGACCAGGTTTTCCGGCAGCATCCAGGCCTTGCGCGGGGACGATACGTCCAGCTCGAGGTCCATGATACTGGCAGTGGAATCCCCCCGGAGCGGCTCGGGTCGATCTTCGATCCGTATTTCACCACCAGGGATTCCGGCGACGGGACAGGGCTCGGCCTTGCCGTCACCTACAGCCTGGTCAGGGAGATGAACGGCGAGATTCTCGTCTGGTCGGAGGAGGGGAAGGGGAGTGTCTTTACCGTCCTGCTGCCGACAGTGGAGGCAGTGGAAGGGCCTGCCGCAGGGCTCCCCGTTCCCGCCGGCCCACCGCTGATGGGCGGCAGGCATATCCTGCTGGTCGATGACGAACCGCCGAACCTGAAGATGACCACCCGGATGCTCGAACGCGGCGGCTATACGGTGACGCCGGTGCAGGACGGGGCGGAGGCCCTCGAGCGGTTCAGGAAGAATCCCGCGGCCTTCGATCTGGTCATCAGCGACATCAGCATGCCCGGACTGACCGGCGACCGGCTGGCCCGGGAACTGCTCGCTGTCCGACCCGATCTGCCGGTTATATTGACCAGCGGTCATGCCGGCAATCTGTCGGAGGAGACGGCCGGCCTGGCCGGGGCGAGGGGGTTTCTGCAAAAACCGGTCACCGAAAAGCAGCTGTTCAGCCGTATCGGGGAGATCTTCGCCTCCCCGGCGGAATCGGACGCAGGACAGCACAGATAATCATTGTCTGGAGAAGAAATCATGCCAGTGCACATACTCGTGGTGGACGATGAAGCGGCGATCCGCAGGCTCCTCACCCGGTTTCTGACCGAGGCTGGGTACACCTGTGAAACCGCCGACTGCGTGGAGTCGGCGAAGAAACAGCTGTCGGCCGGCAGCTTCGACCTCCTGCTGTGCGACCTGAAGATGCCGGGGGAATCCGGTCTGGAACTGATCCGCTATGCCAAGGAGAAGTTTCCGCACGTCGGACGCATCATGATCAGCGGTTTCGGCTCGCCGGAAGTCACCAACGAGATCCTCCGAATCGGGGTGTACGGCTACATCATCAAGCCGCTGACAAAAAACGAGGTGCTGATCACCGTCGAAAACGCCCTGCGGCATCTCCGACTTGACTGGTACATGCAGTCCTGCAAGGAAGAACTGGAAAAGCGGGTCGCCAGCCAGATCGAGAAAAACAGTGCGATCATGAGCAACCTCAGCGTCGGGGTGGTGATGTTCGATCAGCATATGGCCATCGTCGAGCTGAACCGGATGATGCAGCGGTGGTTCCCCGGGGTTTCGCCGGGTGCACCCATTCCCTGCAGTCATGGCAGGCAGTGCAGCATGGAGGGCGGCGAATGCCGGGATTGCCCGATGCCGGCCACCTTCCGTACCGGCAGGACCGGCGATGTGGTGCGTTCGATCGGAACGGAGAAAGGAGAACGGGACTTCAGGATTACGACCTCCCCGATCTTCGGCCCAGAAGGGGAGGTCACCGCCGGGATCGCCCTGTTCGAGGACATAACGGACAAGCTGTTGCTGGAGAGAGATCTCCACCAGGCCCAGAAGCTCGAGGCGGTCGGCCAGCTGGCCGCCGGCATCGCCCATGAAATCAACAGCCCGGTGCAGTACGTCGGCGACAACATTTCCTTTCTGAAGGATTCCTTCGCAAGCATCGCCGGGGTCCTGCAGGTCTACGAGCATTTCTGGCAGGAACTGGTGCGTGCGGGCGCCATCGGCGAGGAGGCGCAGCGGCATCTGGCCAGGGTGGTCAGCGACGCCGACCTCGACTATCTCTGGGAGGAGATCCCGAAGACCTTCGACCAGAGTCTCGACGGTGTGCGGCGGATCGAGAAGATCGTCCGGGCGATGAAGGATTTCTCTCACCCCGGCGACGAGGAAAAGACGCTGCTCAACCTCAACGCCATCCTCCAGACCACCATCACCGTCTGCCGCAACGAATGGAAATACGTGGCGGATGTCGAGACCGACCTGGCCGACAGCCTCCCGCTGGTGCCGGGCTACGCCGCCGATATCAGCCAGGCCTTTCTCAATATCATCGTCAACGGCGCCCATGCCATCGAATCGCGCCTGAAGGGCGGCAGCGGCGGCAAGGGGAAGATCCATGTCTCGACCTCCTGCGACACAGAGCGGGTGATTGTCCGCATCCGCGATACCGGTGGCGGGATCCCGCCGGAAATTCAGGAGCGGATTTTCGAGCCCTTCTTCACCACCAAGGAGCGGGGCAAAGGCACCGGTCAGGGGCTGGCGATCTCGCGGCGGGTGGTCGAAAGAAACCAGGGGGAGCTCTTCTTCGAGACCGTCCAGGGAGAGGGGACGACCTTCAGCATCACCTTGCCGCTGGCCTGATACGGAAAAGGCCCGGCCCTGAAGGGGGCCTTCAGCGGAAAACCGGAGTGAAAGAGAGATATGACAGAGGACAGAGCCGGGGTGGACATGGAACGGAGGAGCGGATCGACGATATGCGGCGACCTGATGGAGTCGCTGCCCGATGCGCTGATGGTCATCGATGACCGGCAGCGGATTCTTTCCGTCAACATGCAGCTGGAGGTGCTGTTCGGCTGCAGGCGCGAAGAGGTGGTCGAGCGGCCGGTGGAGATGCTGATCCCCGAACCCCTGGTCGTGTGCGCGGACCGTTCCGAAGGCTATCTTCTCCGCGTTCTCCGTGCGCATCCGGGGCCCCTTCGTCGCGATACGTTCGCCGTGCGCTGCGATGGGAGCGAATTCCCAGTGGAAATCCATCTCGGCGTGCTGGAGCGGGAGGAGGGGGCGGTCTTGGTCGTGACCATCCATGATATCAGCGAGCGGAAGCGGAGCGAGGCGTTTCTGCAGCACGAGGCGTTCCACGACGCCCTGACCGGACTTCCCAACCGCCACCTGCTGGAAGACCGGATCAGCCAGGCGCTGCTGCAGGCGGAGAGAGCGCCTCAGCAGTTCGCCATCCTGGCGGTTGATCTCGACCGGTTCAAGTTGATCCAGGCCGAGCTCAGTCTCGAGATGGGCGATGAGATCCTGCACGAAATCGCCGGTCGCCTGAAGACCTCTGTCCGGGAAAACGATACCGTGGCCCGGGTGGCGGACGATGTCTTCGCTCTGGTGCTGACCAACCTGCACGATGGCAAGGACGCCGCGAAGGTGGCGAAGAAGATCCAGGAGGCGGTCAGCAGGCCGATTGCCATGGCGGAGCGGGTCCTCGAAATCACCTGCAGCATCGGTATCAGCCTGTACCCCAAGGACGGCCGGGATGTCCAGACACTGCTGAAGAACGCCCATATCGCCACCTTCCGCGCCAAGGAAAAGGGCCAGGGGCATTTCCTGTACTTTACCGACAGCCTCAACGAACTGATCGTGGCCCGGTCGACCATGGAACGCCACCTGCGCCAGGCCATCGAAAACCGGGAGCTGGCGGTGCACTATCAGCCGCAGATGGATCTCCGGACAGGACGGATGGTGGGTTGCGAAGCGCTCCTCCGCTGGCGGAATCCCGAGCTGGGGAATATTTCCCCGGGGGTGTTCATTCCGCTGGCGGAAGAGACCGGCCTGATCATCCCGATCGGCGAATGGGTGCTGGAAACGGCGTGCCGCGACAACCGCCGCTGGCAGAGGGCCGGATACCCGCAGCTGACGGTTGCCGTCAACATCTCGCCACGCCAGTTCTGGGAGCCGGGACTGGTCCGGACCATCACCCGGGTCCTCGCCAGCAGCGGCCTCGATCCCCAGTTTCTGGAGCTGGAGATCACCGAAGGCATGGTGATGCGGGATGTGGAGAACGTCATGGCCATGCTCGGTGAACTCAAGGAGCTGGGGGTGAGGCTCTCCATCGACGACTTCGGCACCGGCTATTCGAGCCTCAGCCACTTGAAGCGCTTTCCGTTCGACAAGCTGAAAATGGACATCTCCTTTGTCCGGGATGTGACCCATGACCCCGGTTGCGCCGCCATCGCCAGGACGATCATCGCCATGGCCCACAATCTCAATCTGCGGGTGATCGCCGAAGGAATCGAGACCGAAGGGCAGCTCAGCTACCTCCGCCTGCGGGGATGCGACGAGATGCAGGGCTTCTGTTTCAGTCCGGCTCTGGCCGGCAGCGATTTCGAGCGGGTGCTGGCCGAGGGCAGGATGCTGCAGTTCCCGTCGCTGAGCGAGGGGCAGCCGAAGAGAAGCATGCTGCTGGTGGACGATGAACCGCGGATCATCACGGTCATCGAGCGGGTGCTGCGGGTGGATGGTTACAGGATCTTCACCGCCACCCGGGCCGACGAGGGCTTTGAGATCCTGGCGACCAACCAGATCGGCGTCGTGCTCTCCGACCTGCGGATGCCCGGGATGGACGGCATCGAGTTTCTCAGCAGGGTCAGCCGGCTGCATCCGGAAACGGTCCGCATCGCGATGTCCGGCTATGCCGACATGGATATGGTGACCGGCTCGATCAATCGCGGCGCCATCTACAAGTTCCTGACCAAACCCTTCGAGAACGAGGTGCTGCGGCAGAACATCGCCAAGGCGTTCGAGCAGTTCGAGAAGCTGAATCCGGGTGATCGATGAGCAGACGGAACGGAAACGGCATCAGCCCCTTGCTCGGCGGACTGTCGACCGCACTGGCCGCGGCGGCGGGCGGCATCGGTCTGCTCGCCCTGGCCGGGTGGCTGTTCGGCATCCCGCGCCTTTCCTCTCTCTGGAGCGGCGGCATCCCGATGGCGCCCAGTACCGCCGTATGCTTTCTGCTGCTCGGGGCGTCGGTTCCCCTGCACCGGCAATTCCGGGAAAGGAGGTGGTGCTCCCGCCTGATCGCGGCAATCAGCCTGGCGGTAGCCGTGCTTGCGGGGTTGATCATGTTCCTCTCGCTGCAGCACGTCCACCTGCCGCTGGAGCGCCTCGGTTTCGACATCGCAGGGATGGTCGGCGGCGCGCCCGTCGGCCACATGTCCCCGCTGACCGCGCTGCTGTTCGTCGTCAGCGGCATTGCCCTGCTGCTGTCGACCTCGGGCAGGCGGACAGGCAGGCTGCTGGCCTTCTGGCTGGCCGTGGCGCTGATACTGGGCAGCATGATCCTGGTAACCGGTTACCTGGTGGGGGCGCCGCTGCTGTACGGGACCGGCATCATCCCGCCGGCGCTGGGGACGTCGCTGGCCTTCTGGTCGCTGGCCGCGGCGATTTCGCTTTCGGCCGTGCCCGAGACCTGGCAGGCCGACCATGCCGGCGAGGGCGATGTCGACACGACGACGGGATTCGTCCTGGCAGTGGTCTACGTTACGGTCGTGGTTGGCATCCTCAGCACCGGCTATTTGTATGCACGGGATCAGCATGAGCGGTACAGGGAGCGGGTCGAGGCCGAGCTGAACGCCATCGCCGAGCTGAAGATCGGCGAGATCAGGCAGTGGCGGGCGGAGCGTCTCCACGATGCGGCGCTGTTTTACCGGAACTCGGTGTTTTCCGAACTGACCCGCCGGTACTTCGTCATGCCCGGCGATCGGGAGGCGAGGCAGCAGCTCGAGCAATGGCTGGAAAAATACAGCCGGCGTCTGCAGTACAACAGGGTATCGCTCGTCGATGCCGCCGGCGGGGAACGGCTGGTCCTGCCGGCCGTTTCTCCTCCGGCAGTGCCCCGGCGTGATCCCGAACGGGTGGCCGCCCTTGCCGCACGGCATATGACGTTTCTCGATTTCCGGCGGGACCGGCCCGGGGATCCGCCATATCTGGAAATAATCGTCCCCCTGCTGGCCATGCCGGACTGGCGCGAGAGCATCGGCTCGCTGGTCCTGCGCATCGACCCGGCATCCTATCTCTATCCGCTGATCCAGCAATGGCCGACTCCCAGCGAGAGCGCCGAGACCCTCCTGGTCCGCCGCGAAGGTGACGATGTCCTCTTCCTCAACGACCTCCGCTTCAGGCAGGGAGCCGCCCTCAGCCTGCGCTTCCCGCTGGCCACCGCCAGCCTGCCGGCGGCGATGGCGGCACGGGGTGAGGTAGGGATTGTCGAAGGGATCGATTATCGTCAAAAACGGGTGATCGCCGTCCTTCGCCCTGTGCAGGACTCCCCGTGGTTCATGGTCGCCCGTATGGATCTCGACGAGATCTACCGACCGCTGCACCGGTTCCTCTATGGCATGACCGCTTTCCTCTGCGCCCTGCTGCTGGGCGCCGGGGCGCTGTTCGGGCTGATCTGGCGGAACCAGCGGGCCCGCTTCTACCGCCTCCGCTACAGATCGGCGATGGCGGCGGAGGAGGCGGAGAAGCGGTTGCGGCTGATCTTCGAGAGCACCAAGGACGGCATCCTGGTCGCCAGCGCGGAGACGACCCGGTTCGTTCTCGCCAACCCGGAAATCTGCCGGATGCTCGGCTACAGCGAACCGGAACTGCTGGCGATGAAGGTGGAGGATATCCACCCTCAGGCCGACCTGCCGGCGGTGCTCCGGGAATTCGGGCGGCAGGTGCACGGCGAGGCCTCCCGGGCGGTGAACATGCCGATGCTGCGCAAGGACGGCTCGGTCTTCTTCGCCGACATCATCACCACCCCCGTCAGGATCGGCGATCAGGCGTGCATACTGGGGACCTTTAGGGATATCACCGACAGGATGCAGGCCGAGGCCCGGATCGAGCACCTCAACCGGGTGCTGCGGTCGATCCGCAGCATCAACCAGCTGATTGTCCGGGCCGCCTCAGCCGAAGAGCTGATCCGCAACGCATGTGAACTGCTGGTCGAACGCCGCAGCTACACCAGTGCGCTGATCATCCTCACCGACGCCGGCGGCCTGCCGGTCATGCATGCCGAGGCGGGCCTGGGGACGAAGGCCGGGCCTCTGCTCGATCAGATCGAGCGGGGGGAACTGCCTGCCTGCTGTGCAGCGGCACGGGACAGGGAAGGGGTGTACCTGATCAGGGGCACGCACAGCGTCTGCGATTCCTGTCCGGTGGTGGCGGTCTGTCAGTCTCCGCAGAAGATGTCGATCCGTCTCGGGCACGGCGGGCGGGTCTACGGCTACCTGGCGGTCAGCGTCGATTTTGATGTCGCCATGGACCGGGAAGAGGAACGGCTGTTCATCGAACTTGCCGGCGACCTCGCCTACTCGCTGTCCAATATGGAGATGAAAAGGGATATGCGGAGGACCGAGGAGGAGAAGCGGAAGATCGAGGAACTGTTCTTCCAGGCGCAGAAGATGGAGGCGGTGGGACAGCTGGCCGGCGGGGTTGCCCATGACTTCAACAACCTGCTCTCCATCATCATCGGCTATGCCACGATCCTGGAAGAGGAAGTCCCCTCCACGCCCTCGACGCGGGAGGCCCTGGACGAGATCGGCGATGCCGCCGACAGGGCGGCGAAACTGACCCGGCAACTCCTTGCCTTCAGCCGGAAGCAGATACTCGACGTGAAGGTCGTCGATGTCAACGGGGTGATCCGCGGGTTCGAGAAACTGCTGCGCCGGACCATCGGCGAGGATATCGGGATGCATCTCATCCTGCAGCCCGGCCCGGCCCTGCTCCGGGCCGATGCCTCGCAGCTCGAGCAGATCCTCCTCAACCTGGCGGTCAACGCCCGGGATGCCATGCCGGAAGGAGGCCTGCTGACCATCGAGACCGGTTGTGTCGAACTCGATGCGGAGTATGTCGCCAGCCGGCCCGAGGCCTCGGCCGGCCCCCATGTGATGATCGCCGTCAGCGACAGCGGCATCGGCATGGACCGGGAGACCCAGGCCCGGATCTTCGAGCCGTTCTTCACCACCAAGGCCCTGGGCAAGGGGACCGGTCTCGGCCTGGCAACCGTCTACGGCGTGGTGAAGCAGCATGGCGGCAATATCTGGGTCTACAGCGAGCCGGGGCAGGGAACCACCTTCAAGATCTACCTCCCCGAGGTGCATGAGCCGGCGGACCCGCCGGTCCAGGAGGGTGGAATGCGGATCGTGTCGCTGCATGGAGAGACCATCCTGGTGGTTGAAGACGAGACCTCCCTGCGCAGGCTGGCCTGCAAGGTTTTGGCCCGCAGCGGATACACGGTGCTGGAGAGCGGCGATGTGGAGGATGCGGTGGAGATTGCCAGGAGGCA
Source organism: Desulfobulbaceae bacterium (assembly GCA_008933635.1). Taxonomy (GTDB): domain Bacteria; phylum Desulfobacterota; class Desulfobulbia; order Desulfobulbales; family Desulfocapsaceae; genus Desulfoprunum. The sequence goes on from WBUQ01000040.1 coordinate 29,119, forward strand.
CGATGGGCCCATTCACCTGCTGCTGACCGACGTGATCATGCCGGCCATGAAGGGGACGGAGGTGTTCCGCCGGATCAGCGGGTATCACCCGCAGGCCAGGGTCCTGTACATGTCGGGCTATACCGACAACGTCATTGCCCATCACGGCGTTCTGGACGAGGGGGTGCAGTTTCTCCAGAAGCCCTTCACGGCGGAAGGACTGCTGGCAAAGGTCCACCAGGCGCTGGGCGGCTGACGGCTGGCGGTATCGGGGTGGGAACAGGACAAGAGAGCGACAGTGAACGCAGGTTGAGCGGCAGGGCGGCGACGTCCCGCCGGCGGAATGGAGACCTGGCAGGACGGAGGACCTATGTGGCGTGCAGTGAAGACATGGAGGGGAAAACCGGTCGCCCTGGCGACGTTCATCGCCTGCCTCGTCCTCTTCAACTGGCCGCTGCTGACCGTTGCCGGCGACCGGGGCGGGCTGGCGGCGGCCGCCTATCTGTTCCTGATCTGGCTGGCGGTTGTCCTCCTGCTCCGGCTGTACGGCCGTAACGAGGCCGGGGCGACGCCGGAGGGCAGCGACAGGGAGCGCCGGCCATGAGTCCGCTGGCGATCTCACTGCTGGTGCTGCTCTTTGTCGCGCTGCTGCTGGTTGTCGCCGTCCAGGCCGAGAAAACGACAGCTCTCGCGCTGCGGTTGTCCCGTTCACCGCTAACCTACGCCCTTTCGCTGGCAGTCTACTGCACCTCCTGGACCTACTACGGCAGCGTCGGCAGGGCTGCCACCTCCGGTCTCTCCTTCCTGGCCATCTATATCGGCCCCACCATCACCGTCTGCCTGTGGTGGATACTGCTGCGGCGGATGGTGCAGCTCAAGGAGAGATACCGGATCACCAGCATCGCCGATTTCATCTCGGCCCGCTTCGGCAAATCGCAAGCTGTCGCCGCCCTGGTCACGGCGATCGCCATAGTCGGCAATATGCCGTACATCGCCCTGCAGCTGAAGTCGATCAAGGATGCATTCTCCCTGGTCATCGAGCCTGGGGCGCCTGCCGGCACCTGGCTGATCGACCAGTTCGGCCCGGTCATCGTGGTCGTGATGACCCTGTTTGCCATCGTCTTCGGCGCCAGGAGGCTCGATCCCACCGAGCGCCACCGCGGCATGATCGCGGTGGTTGCCCTCGAATCGCTGGTCAAGCTGCTGGCCTTTCTGGCCTGCGGCATCTATGTCACCTTCTTCCTCGCCAACGGTTTCTCCGATCTGCTCGGCTCCCAGGCCGCGGACAATTATGAGATTGCACGGGTTTTCAGCATCGGAGGCGAAGGGGCCTATGTGGAATGGATGACTCTCCTGGTCCTGTCGATGGCGGCCATCATCTGCCTGCCCCGGCAGTTCCATGTGGCCGTGGTGGAGAACCCCTCGGAGCGCGCCATCCTGCCGGCGATGTGGCTGTTTCCGCTCTACATGGTTCTCATCAACATCTTCGTCATCCCGATTGCCGTCTATGGCATCCGCTCGGGAATCCCGGTGACCCAGGCCGACACCTATGTCCTGCGGATTCCCCTGCAGCACGGCGACACCTGGATCGCCGTGCTGGTCTTCATCGGCGGCTTTTCGGCGGCGACGGGCATGATCATGATCGCCGCGATGACCATGTCGACGATGGTTGTCAACCACCTGCTGCTGCCGCTGTTCAGCGCCGTTTCCTTCCTTGCGCCGATGCGCCGTCAGCTCCTGCGGTGGCGCTGGGCAGGCATAACCGCCGTCCTTTCGCTCGGATACTGGTTTGAAACCAAACTCGGCGATTCGTACGCGCTGGTCAATATGGGACTGATCTCGTTTGCCGCCGCGGCCCAGTTCGCGCCGGCGGTTGTCGGCGCCCTGTGCTGGCCGAAAGGCAGCAGGGCGGGGGCGTTGGCCGGGCTCGCCGGCGGGTTCGGCCTCTGGTTGTACACCCTCCTGCTGCCGGCGTTCAGCCGGAGCGGCTGGCTCGATCCGTCATTCCTGGACAACGGCCCATGGGGAATCGGCCTGCTGCGACCGGAGCACCTGTATGGCATGACTACCCTGTCGCCCCTTTCCCATTCGGTTTTCTGGTCGCTGCTCTGCAACGCCGGTCTTTTTGTCCTCGTTTCCATCCTCTGGCAGCGCAGTCAGGAGGAAGAGCGCCTGGCCCAGGA
>WBUQ01000198.1 GCA_008933635.1 Desulfobulbaceae bacterium
GGAGCGTCTTAATCCCTTCTTCATCAGGGCAAGGTTTCAGAGTAGCTCTATTAGCATCCTACGAGGATGTCACATTGTCTTAATCCCTTCTTCATCAGGGCAAGGTTTCAGAGGTCCTGGGAGTTAGAAATACCCGCTATTGAAGTCGGTCTTAATCCCTTCTTCATCAGGGCAAGGTTTCAGAGTGGTAGCGCCATGAACTACGAGATTACCGAATACGTCTTAATCCCTTCTTCATCAGGGCAAGGTTTCAGAGGAATATAACCCCTCAGAGCTAACGGAAGTTGAAGGTCTTAATCCCTTCTTCATCAGGGCAAGGTTTCAGAGGTTGAACGAGGTTGAAGCCGCTGTCGAGATGGGTCTTAATCCCTTCTTCATCAGGGCAAGGTTTCAGAGCTGGGCGTGTGTGTGTGTTGTGTTTGAAAAGTAGTGTCTTAATCCCTTCTTCATCAGGGCAAGGTTTCAGAGACCACTTTTCCCCTAAACCCTACCACTAGGGAAACCGTCTTAATCCCTTCTTCATCAGGGCAAGGTTTCAGAGTAAAACTGTCATTGAATAATACACAAGTCGAGCAGTCTTAATCCCTTCTTCATCAGGGCAAGGTTTCAGAGCTCCGTGTTTTTCCCTGTACCAGAATCCCGCAAAGTCTTAATCCCTTCTTCATCAGGGCAAGGTTTCAGAGCCCAGAAATAACCACCACCCTCTAAGTGCATTTCCGTCTTAATCCCTTCTTCATCAGGGCAAGGTTTCAGAGAAAAAATAATTTTAAAACTTTTGGATTTCGCTTGGTCTTAATCCCTTCTTCATCAGGGCAAGGTTTCAGAGTCAATTTACGGTTTATGTAGTAAAAAGAGGTCTTAATCCCTTCTTCATCAGGGCAAGGTTTCAGAGAGGTGACTAAAGTAAAGAATAGTGAAGTTAAAAGGTCTTAATCCCTTCTTCATCAGGGCAAGGTTTCAGAGAACAGTCACCTATTCTAATGTGACTGAATGGAGTGTCTTAATCCCTTCTTCATCAGGGCAAGGTTTCAGAGCCAAGCTGGGCGTGTATCTGTATCGTGTTCGAGTCTTAATCCCTTCTTCATCAGGGCAAGGTTTCAGAGCCATTTTTCGCGGCGCGGTTATTAATGCGCGCCGTCTTAATCCCTTCTTCATCAGGGCAAGGTTTCAGAGGCATGGACGCCGCCAGCATTTGGAAATTACTTTCGTCTTAATCCCTTCTTCATCAGGGCAAGGTTTCAGAGTGGGCAATCCCGCCAAGGGTCTTAAAAGGAAATTGTCTTAATCCCTTCTTCATCAGGGCAAGGTTTCAGAGCCTAAACCCTACCACTAAGGAAACTGCAGCATGAGTCTTAATCCCTTCTTCATCAGGGCAAGGTTTCAGAGTGAAAGAGGCGAATGGAACGCCAAAGTTCGCGGTGTCTTAATCCCTTCTTCATCAGGGCAAGGTTTCAGAGCGTATCGTCGCCGCCTTTAACGCGGGAAATTGGTGTCTTAATCCCTTCTTCATCAGGGCAAGGTTTCAGAGCTAAAGCGGACATGGATACCGCTATTCATACTACAGTCTTAATCCCTTCTTCATCAGGGCAAGGTTTCAGAGCAACCGACCCCGGCAACAACCGAAACAGCAGCAAGTCTTAATCCCTTCTTCATCAGGGCAAGGTTTCAGAGAATTGCAAGACGCTTGGTCTGTTTCCAAAAAAGTCTTAATCCCTTCTTCATCAGGGCAAGGTTTCAGAGGTACCGTTCTTAAGAAGCTTACCGAAGCAAAAGGTCTTAATCCCTTCTTCATCAGGGCAAGGTTTCAGAGTGGCTGACCCAATCTACAGAGCAATCAACCGGGGTCTTAATCCCTTCTTCATCAGGGCAAGGTTTCAGAGCATGCAACTCATGGATGTCCTGCTCATGTAACCAGGTCTTAATCCCTTCTTCATCAGGGCAAGGTTTCAGAGAAACTGCTCGGCGGCTGGCATGAAGTTTTGCTAAAGTCTTAATCCCTTCTTCATCAGGGCAAGGTTTCAGAGACCTCAGCGCCAGAAAACTTTTCAAAACAACCAGTTGCAATGGGGTTTGCCAGAATTTTCGTTGTTTGAAAAGTTATCTTTTTTGCCATGTCGCAACAGTGTTGTTTTCATGAAAAAATAGCGACGAGACCTACCTCAACATCGCTAAATTTAGCAGAAGCATCGTGTGGCGACAGGAAAATTTCAGTGTGGCGAATCGCCGCGCAGCGCGGCCAACAGCGCCGCCGAGTGATTGGGTCGGGGTTTGGAAAACGGCGCGTCATACATCGTCTGCATCTTGAAGAAAGTGAGTTTTTCGGCATACTCGCCGCCGGGTGGGGTATAAGCCACGTGATAACCATCCAGCATCAGACCCGCCCCGAACCCCTCGGCTTGCAGCCAATCCAGCGCATCCAGCAATGTTCCATCGGCCAAGCGGACCCGTGGCCCGCGCAACACGAAAAAGCCGCGCCCGTGCCGCAGGGGGATGGCGAGGTGGGAGGTCACCAGCCAGCGGATGATTTCAGCCTGTCGGGTCATCGCGTGAGGTCTCAGGGTCGTCGGGCGGGTCAATCACCGCCATCATCCAGCGGTCGATCGTAGAACGCCTCCAGCACATCGTCGTCCGGGCCACCCCGGTAGTCTTCCCAGTCGGCGGCATCGAGATCGTCGAAAGCATCGCCTCAATCCAGAAGGTTGGGATCGCGAGCGTTGGCGGAAGGATACCCGTCATCATCATACAGGCCATTGTCATCGTGGGAGAGCATGGGCGATTCCTCGTGGCGCGAGTGTCGATGGCAGCGAGGATGCCATGCTGCGAAGCAAGTAACGGCGGCAGGATGATCTTTCAGAAATAAATCGGGTATTTTTTCCCCTCCTTGGATAAGGAGGGGTGGCGCGCAGCGCCGGGGTGGTTTGATCCCGGCGGCGGCTACTCGATTATTTTGTTGAAGATCATCAATCTAGTTGTCGTCAACCGATTCAAGACAAATTTCAGAGCGCTTCCAACGCTCCCTCGTAAACCTCCGCGAGGGTTAAATCCAATCCAACGCTGCGCAGATTAAAATTCCCCTCGGTTTCATAAACCTCCAAATCCCAACCCGTCTCGCGCCGGTACACCTCGACCCGCCGCACCTCCTGCGCCACCAGCACATACTCCTCCAAACTTGTCAGACGGCGGTACGCATAAAACTTGTCCGACCGATCATCGCGTTCGGTGGAATTCGACAACACCTCAACGACCAGTTTCGGTTGCTCGACCACATACGGATCAGTATCGCCAGCCTCACAGCCGACCACGACATCCGGGTAGTAAAAACGCTCGCGCCAGTCCCAAGCCACATGCACCTTGACATCGCCAATAAACACCCGGCAAGGCGTACCGCGAAGATGCGCGCGCAGCAGCCCATAAAAATTGCCGGCCACTTGGTTATGCGCCTTGGTTCCACCCGCCATCGCATACACATCGCCATCGACATACTCGTGGCGGACCCTGGCCGCCTTCTCGCCTTCCAGATACTCGGCGGGCGAAATCGACAATTTACGCGCCAACTCGGCCATGACTACCTCCACTATGATGAATATTCCCAATCATTTCATACCGTTCAAGACGCAGCAAGACCCAGGCGCCACGTAACGAAAAGCCGCCGTTCCCCGCCTTCTCCCGCCGGCAATACCGCCGCCAAAAGACGTTTTGATAGAGTGCTCCTCTACCGATGATGGAATTTCCCCTCCTTGGCTAAGGGAGAGGTGGCGCGCAGCGCCGGGGTGGTTCGAAATGGTCATACCGCCGCTAAGTCACGAACAAATCCTCCTGCTGAATCGACCGCTGCGCGTTTGCCCCCAGTTGCAACACATTGCGCCCGTCGCGGATCAGCAAAATATCGTCGGGAAACAGTTGCGGACCCATCAATACCACCTCCGCCTTTTCCGGCAGTGGATAGCAGCGCACGTCGTCCTTGCGCGGGTCGATGATCGCCTCCAGACCGCGCAGCACCCCCTCCAGCGAATGCTCGAAAAAGCTGCCCACGAACACCGAGTACTGCACCCGCCAAGCGAACTTCCCCAAATACCGCGCCACCCGGCTCAACCGCTTCGGGTCCTCGGCGATGTCGTAGCAAATCAGATA
>WBUQ01000199.1 GCA_008933635.1 Desulfobulbaceae bacterium
AACTCCCAGGCGGCCGACGAGACCAAACCCGCGCCGGCAGGGGGAGAGGCGGTGGCGGCCCCGACCATCACCATCGACAAGAACGAGATCAATAACGGCGGGGTGATCAAGGTCAGCGGCAAGGCCGAGCCCGGCAAACCGGTCTATATCGAGGTCTGGGCAGAGGGGCACGATGTGCGGGCCAGCCGTTTCGATGGCGACAAGGACAAGGAGACCGGCAAGCGGCCGTATATTTTCTACATCACGCAGGAAATGCCGGCATTTTACAAGATCCTGGTTCCGAAGGATATGCAGCCGAAACTCGATGAGGCAAAGAAGGACGGCAGCAAATGGAGCTACTCGGCGCTGCTCAAGGATCTTGGCGCCGACATCGCCTACTCCGTTCCGGCCAAGGCCAAGATCGATCATTTCCAGGGTAGCCTAATGGCCAGCGTTATCGGCAGCCGCGGCAAGCAGTTGCCGGAAATGGACGAAAAGGAAACCAAAAAACGCTCGATGCAGCTGGTCAAGGCCCGCTTCCGCAGTATCGGCAAGGTCCTGGCGGCGACAGTCGATATCCAGCCGGATGGCTCCTATACCGCCGATCTGAAGCTTGAGAAAGGTCTGGCGCCGGGCAAGTATCATGTCGTGGCAGTTGCCGGCAAGAAAATCAAGAGCGAGGCGGCCGTCTTCGAGAACAAGATATCCTTCCCCACCGTCTATATGGACAACGCAGGCACCAGCATGAACCTGATCTACCCCTTCGTGCTGACGCTGGTCATTGCCATCTTCGGCGTGTTGATGGGCGCCGGCGGCGGTTTCATCATGAACCCGCTGCTCGTCACCCTGTTCCCGGCGCTGCCGCATACCATCGTCGCCGGTACCGTTACCCCGACCGTACTCTTCTCTCAGGGCAGCGGTATCTACAACTATTCGAAGATCAAGTTCATCAACTGGAAGCTCGGCGCCGGCATCGGCTGTGCGATGCTGCTCGGCGGCTTCATCGGCCCCAAGCTGACCGAGATGATCACCCTTGAGCAGTTCAAGTTCGCTTTCGGCTGGATCCTCATCGTCCTCGCCGGCCTGATGTTCTGGCAGACGACCCCGGGCTACCTCGAGAAGAACAAGAAGGAACAGGCGATTCTCAAGGAATTCAAGAAACGTGCTGAAGAATCGGCCAAAGGTAAATAATCGCTCTCAAGGGAGGCAAGCATATGAAAGTAGAATTCTGGGGTCAGGAATTTCAGGTCAATATGGTGGTCGGCTGCATCGGCGGCTTTCTCATCGCCATCATGTCGTCGATGTTCGGCTTCGGCGGCGGTCCGTTCATGGTGCCGTTGATGACGGTGGCCCTGCGGCTGCCGATGTATCTCGTCGTCGGCAGTTCGCTGCTGGCGATATTTTTCAATACCTCGATCAGCACGATGCGCCACTACCAGTTCGGCAATTTCGACCTGATCTTTTTCCTGTCCATGTTCCCGGCGGCGCTGCTGGGCGGCTATATCGGCCCGCAGATCGCCAAGCGGGTCAGTCCGCTGGTCGTCAAGCGGGTTGCGGTTGCCGGCCTGCTGCTGCTGGCGCTGAATCTGCTCGGCGTGTATTGATTCAACTGCTCAGCAGACCATTACTTGCATTATGAAACCTTGGGTGGAAGCGATGGAACTGGATTTCATTTCTTCCACTCGAGATGATAGGTTGCATGCAGGTCGCGGAAAGATAATCATGGTATGCGGCGATGCGCAGATTTCCTGGCAGGAAGGGTCCTTCCGGGGGGAATCCGAGATTGGAGTCTCCTTTCCTCATCCTATAACGTTCCACTGACGCAGAAAATGACCTATGGATTTTGACAATCTGACAGCGATCATCGATTTTGCCATTTCCCAGGAGCTGGAGGCCGCCGACTTTTATCGGATGATCGGCGCCAGGGAGACCCGGGAAGGGACAAAGGACCTCTTTCTCCAGTTTGCCGAAGAAGAAGACAGGCATCGCCGGCTTCTCGAGAACCTGAAGACAGGCGACGCAGGCAGCGATCTGGACGAATATCGGTTTACCTGGATCACCGATATCAAACTCAGCAACTATGTGGCGGACCTTGTTTACACCCCGGGGATGCCATACCGGGACATTCTCATACTCGCCGCCAAGCGGGAAGAGAAGGCCCTGGCGCTCTACAATCTGCTGCTCGCGAAAGCCGAGGATGAGGGATCAAGAAAGCTCTTCAAAATGCTCTGCCAGGAAGAGGCAAAACATAAACTTGCCTTGGAGGGAACGCTCGATGCCTATATGATCGAAATGGGCGACTGAGTACCGGGGCTGTTCCGCTCGGCCCGGGTGAAATGCTTCCCCGTTTTCCTGAACCTGGGTGCGGGTTCCGATGTCGGGAGGCAGACGCACCGATTTCGCACCGGAAAGCACATTGGCAATGTATCCCACGTTGCTTCGAACAATTGACAAAAGGAGAATTTTCATGAGCCGGTACCATCTTTCTCAGGATACCCGCAAATGCATTGGTTGCCATGCCTGCGAAATCCAGTGCAAGAGCAACAAGAAACTGCCGCCGGGGCCACGTTTGTGCCAGATCGTCGAGGTTGGCCCGACGATGATCGGCGATCTGCCGCGAACGGCTTTCGTCTTCATGCCGTGTTTCCATTGCGAGAATCCATGGTGCGTTGCCGCCTGTCCTACGGGCGCCATGCAGCAGCGGTCGAGCGACGGGATCGTCTTTGTCGACCACGACCTCTGTGTCGGCTGCAAAACCTGCATCTCTGCCTGCCCCTGGGGAGCACCACAGTGGCAGCCGGAAATCGGCAAGGTGGTCAAATGCGATTATTGCATCGATCGGCTTGACAAGGGATTGAAACCGGCCTGCGTCACGGGCTGCACCACCCAGTGCCTCGAATTCGGGGAAGGCCAGACGATGACCGAGAAGAAGCGGAAACGGCACGCCGAGGCAGTAACCTCGTTCGAAAACAGCTCTTTTTAACGTGATAGGAAGCATCCCAGGTATGTTGACGAGGTATGTATCGCCTTCCCGGTGGAAGGATCAGGACCTGAGTCCGAAGGTCGAGACCCGCCGATTGCGGCAGTCTTGCCCTCATTGCACCTTGTTCCCCTTGTGAGTTTGCCATGTCCCCTAGTCAATGCCCGGTCCATGAGACCTTGCTGGAGTTGCAGAAGATCCCGGACAGCCGCCGGGTAGTCCATCCGCGCAGTCGTCGACTCATCGAGGAAGTCACCACCCTGGTTCAGGATATCGTTGCCGCCAGGGCAGGAGCCGAACATCTGCCGAGCATCGATGCCCTGGTGGCCGAAGTGTGTGCCTTCTCCGACGACCCTGCCGGGGTTGAAACAGGTTTGTGGCTCAGGGAACGGCTCTCCGAATACCGGGAGGTCTTTCGCAGTCACGCCCTGGACCGCAACTGCACCGCTTCGGTCTGCGATCATCTCACCCCGGCCCCCTGTCAGATGGCCTGCCCGGCAGGAATCGACGTCCCCACCTATGTCTCGCTCATTGCCCTCGGCCGTGACGATGAGGCAATCGAGGTCGTTCGCCGCGACAATCCTCTGCCCTGGGTCTGCGGCCTGGTATGCACCCGGCCCTGTGAGCTGATGTGCGTCCGGGCGCGGATCGACACGCCCGTCTCGATCAAATTTCTCAAGGCCTTTGCCGCCGAAAGGGCGATGTCCTGGGGACGCTACCACAACCCTCCGAGGGCTTCCGCCACCGGCCGCAAGGTCTGTGTCATCGGCGCCGGGCCCGGCGGCCTGAGCGCCGCCTACTATCTGGCCCTGCATGGCCATTCGGTGCGGGTCGTCGAGGCCCTGCCACGGGCCGGCGGCATGATCATGGTGGGAATTCCGCGCTATCGCCTGCCCTCGGACATCATCGACCGCGAGGTCGCCATGATTGAAGAGCTGGGGGTCGAGTTCCGCTTCAATACCCGCTTCGGCCAGGACGTCGACCTGGAGTCGCTGCGTGGCGAGGGATTTGCAGCCTTCTTCTTTGCCGTGGGGGCGCATGCGTCGTTCAACCTCGGTATCGGTGGCGAGCATGATTTTCCCCAGGTACATGGTGCGGTCG
>WBUQ01000041.1 GCA_008933635.1 Desulfobulbaceae bacterium
ATATTATCGGCCGTGCCGACCGGGCCCTCTATGCGGCAAAGGCCGGAGGGCGCAACAGGGTGGAGGTCGGGTGATCCGATTCGCCGCGGCCCTGCCGGCAGTCAGGGCGCAGCCCCCATGGAGGGGGCGTCGGAGAGAGGGGCGTCGGGCGGGGGCGCAGCGCTGTCGGCATGATCGCCGGAGGGAGGGACCGTCAGCAGCGTATGGTGAATCCAGCCTGCCCGGCCGCTGCCGGCCGTTACCCTGATCCAGTTGCCCCGGTAGCCGGAGGCGTTCACCGGCGCTCCGGCATCCAGCGTGGCGAGGATCCTGCTGCCGGTGCCTGGCCGGGCCCGGAGATTGCAACGTTTGACGGTCTGCAGATGCAGTGGTTCGAGGAAGGACGCATAGGGGCTTGCCTTCGTCGTTGCAGCCAGCGCCGACTGCAGGTGGAGCTTCCGGCCCAGGGACAGGGCGCGGGTGGCAAGCAAGCAGGCATCCTGGTAGTCGTTCCGGTCGAGGGCGGCCCTGCTCTGCCCGAGGAGATCGTCAACCTGGGAGAAATCCGGCGGTTTCCGGCCCTTCGGGCCGGGTTTTGCGATTGAATTGATCTCGATCTCCGCCTCGGCCAGGCACGAGACGGCCTCGGCCTTGGAATTTGGCGGCGGTATTCTCCCCTGCAGGAATTCCTGTTCCGCTGCAGGGGGGATGACCTCCCGCTGCCTGCTCAGCCTGTCGAACTCAGCCTGCTTCTCCACAAGCGCCATCTGCAGCCTGGCGGCGGCATTCTTCTGCTCTGCCAGTTCCGAGCTCAGACGTTGGCGAGACTCCTGCAGCGACCTGTTTTCCTCCGTCAGCCGGGCGATCTGCCGCTCCATTCTTCCGATGTCGGCGCATCCCGGCAGCAGGACGCCAAGTGCCAGTGCCGCGATGGCGCTGGCGAGAGAGTGCGGAAAGCGGTGACGACCCGGCATGGCTGCATCCTCGGGAGAAACTGCTGGTTATGATCCATGACCCGTGCTTGCTGAGCATATCTTATCAGATGGAAGGGCAATACGGAAATACATGGCATCGTTAATGCGTTCCGGGCGGAAAAGAAAGCACGGGTCTGTCCAGGTCCTTACACCCGCCCTTGCCATTCCGGCATTGGCCCATATAATTTCAGCAAAAGGGGATGGAGCGGCCGTTGCCGCTCCGTTCACAGATCAACACATCGCAGAGAGAAGATTTCCATGTCCATACGGCACCTTGCCACCGACCTCTACCGGTCACAGCAGAAGGTTGAAAAACTCGAAAAGGCGCTTGCGGCGGCCGCCCCGTCCGAGCTGGCCGCCATTGAAGAAGAACTGCGGGGAGCGAGGGCGGAACTGCAGCTGCTGCGGAAGATGCTCGATGGCGAAAAGGAGACCGGGTTGAGCCGCAGTCGCTCCGGTTTTGCCGTGAAGAAACGCTGAAGGCGGTGCAATTCCCGCCGTCCTTGCCGGTCGTTGCGGCCGGCGCAAAATATTCGCGAGAGGAGAAAACAATGCCGTTTACCCTGCCCCTGGGGAGCAAGGCCCCCGATTTCAATCTGCCGGCAACGGATGGCAGCAGCTGTTCCCTTGCCGACTTTGCCGACGCCGGTATCCTGGTGATCTTTTTCACCTGCAACCACTGTCCCTATGTCCTCGGTTCCGATGAAGTCACCCGGGCGACGGCCGAAAAATATGCCGATCGCGGGGTGCGGTTCGTCGCCATCAACGCCAACAGCGCCAACACCTATGCCGAGGACGATTTCGACCATATGGTGGCGCGGATGAGCGAGAAGAAGTTCCCGTGGAAATACCTGCACGACAAGTCCCAGGATGTGGCGCTGGCCTATGGCGCCCTGCGCACCCCGCACTTCTATGTCTTCGACGATACCCGGCGGCTGGTCTACTCTGGCCGCGGCGTCGACAACCCGCGCGACGTCGCCAGAATGACGGTGAACGATCTCGACCGGGTCCTTGATGAGTTGACTTCGGGGAAGGCAGTCTCCGTGCCGCTGACCAATCCGATCGGCTGCAACGTCAAGTGGGAAGGCAGGGACAAGCACTGGATGCCGCCCGAGGCTTGCGACCTGGTGTAGAACCATCGCGGTCATGATCCCGCCCCTGCCGTCCGGCAGTATTCTTCCCCTGCGGCGCTGGGTGGCGGGTAAGCGATGCGATACCTCGCCTGGTGAAAAACAGCAGGCAAAATTATGCCGTTGTGGTAACCTGTGGTTTCCCTTTACGGAAAAGGGAGGATTTCGTTCATCCTGAGACATCGCCCGCAATCCCGGGCGTCAGATACCGTCGAGAAGCGAGGAGCAGCAAAGCAAGATGGAACAAGAGATTTTTGCCGAGCGGATCGTCCGTGTTCCGCGATCGTTTATCCGTGAGATCCTGAAAGTGTCCCTCGATCCCGGGATCATCTCCTTTGCCGGCGGCCTGCCCAACCGCGACCTGTTCCCGGTGTCGGCAATGGAGGCGGCAAGCGCCAGGGCCTTCGAGCTGCATGGCCGGGACATGCTGCAGTACAGCAGTTCGGAAGGCCTGCTGCCGCTGCGCCGCTATATCGCCGACAGGTACCTGCGACGGAAGGGGCTGCGGATTCCGGCCGAGGACATCCTCATCACCAACGGGTCGCAGCAGGGTCTTGACCTTCTCGGCAAGGCCCTGATCAATGCCGGCGACGCCGTGGTGATCGAGGAGCCCGGCTACCTCGGGGCCATCCAGTCGCTGTCGGTCTATCGGCCGAGATTCGTGCCGGTGACCCTGGCCGACGACGGCCTGGATATCGCTGAACTGCGCGCCGCCACAGACGGCAAGGGCGTCAAGATGATGTACTGCGTACCCAGCTTCCAGAATCCCTCGGGAATCACCTACACCGAGGGCAACCGGCGGCAGGTGGCCGAGGTGGCTGACGCCCGCGGATTCTTCGTCGTCGAGGACGACCCGTACGGGGAGCTGCGTTTTTCCGGCAGCGACCAGCCGTCCTTTGCCGCGATGATCCCCGAGAGAACGATCCTGCTTGGTTCCTTCTCCAAGATCGTCGCGCCGGGACTGCGTATCGGCTGGATCGTCGCGCCAGAGGCGATCCGCGAGAAACTGCTGGTGGCCAAGCAGGCCTCGGACCTGAACACCTCCGGGTTCACCCAGCAGATCCTCTGCCAGTACCTGCTGGACAACGACCTCGACGCCCACATCGCCTGCATTGTCGAGGCGTACGGCCGTCAGTGCCGGGCCATGGTCGACAGCATCGATCGCCACCTGCCGGCCACGATCACCTGGACCCGGCCGGAAGGGGGCATGTTCCTCTGGGGCAGACTGCCCCGCGGCCTGAGCGCGATGAAACTGTTCGACCATGCGGCCAGGGAGAGGGTGGTCTTCGTCCCGGGCGACCCCTTCTATACCGCCAGAACCGATGTGCCGGCGCTGCGGTTCAATTTCACCTGTGCCAATGAGCAGACGATCGAGGAGGGCATGATCCGTTTCAGCCGTGCCTTCCGGCAGGTCATGTGAAGTAACGGTCTGGGCCGGGGAGGATCGGAGATGGGCAGAACACTCGTCATCCTGGGAGCGGTGCTGGTGGCGGTCGGCCTGTGCTGGCCGTGGCTGCAGAAACTGCCCTTCGGCCGCCTGCCGGGGGATATCTTCATCAGGCGGGAGGGGTTCCAGTTCTTTTTCCCCATCACCACCTGCATCCTGATCAGCATTGTGATCACGCTGATTTTCTGGTTTTTCAGGAAATAGCCCCGGACAGGGGGAGCAACGGCCGCCCGCCACGACTGGCGGCCGGCTGTCAGCGGATTTCGTCGCTGTCGACGTAGGCGTAGGCGCTGTGCTTGTGGATCGACTCGAAGCTCTCGACCCCGGCGGCGAACCAGGTGATGTCGGGGTGGGCGAGGGCCGCCAGGGCCACCTTGCGGACCACGTCCTCGACGAACATCGGGTTGTGGAAGGCCTTCTCGGTGACATACTTTTCATCCGGACGCTTGAGAAGGGCATAGAGCTCGCAGGAGGCCGACTGCTCGACCATCACGATCAGGTCCTCGATCCAGATGAAGTTGCTGAACTTGACCCGCAGGTCGACCTCGGCCCGCTGGTTGTGGGCCCCATCGCTGCTGATCTCCTTTGAGCAGGGGCAGAGGGTCGTCACCGGCACCCGGACGCTGAGGATGAAATCCTCGTCGTCGCCGATACCGCCGGAGAAGGTGCAGCCGTATTCCATCAGGCTGCGGGTTCTGGTGACCGGCGCCCTCTTCTCGATGAAAAAGGGAAAGCTCATCTCCAGCCGCGCCCCCCTGGCCTGCAGTCGACGCTGGACGTCGGCGAGGATCTTTGAGAAACTGGCGACGCTGATCTCGCCCAGGGCGCCGTTCAGCGCCGAGGTGAAGGCGTCGACGCAGCTGCGGTTGCTGGCGGTCGGCATGCTGGCCTGGATGCTGATGGAGGCGACGGTGTCCTGCAGTCCGCCCCCTTTCTCGAGGACCTTGACCGGGGTCTGGATGTCTTTGATGCCGACCGAGTGAATAAGCATGACGATTCAGTTGGTGTTGCACCTGCGGATCAGGCGTGTCCCGGAGCCGACGGCATCCGGGGAGTCGGAAAACATCCTTGTTGATACACTTTTTGCCGGATGCCGACAAGGCCAATTTCGGCTGCGTCCGCCTGTCGTCTTTTTCCATGCGAATCTTTCCCAATCAGTGTAATCTTACGCCTCTTTCCATCCGTACGACTGGAGCAATACCCCATGGAAACCGCCGAACCCGGTGTCCGTCTCGACAAATGGCTGTGGGCCGCGCGCTTTTTCAAGACCCGCTCGTTGGCGACGGCGGCGGTCAACGGCGGCAAGGTCCATCTCAACGGGACGCGGACCAAGGCAGCGAGAAACATCGCGGCAGGCGACAAGCTGGCGATCAACAACGGCCACGAGGAATTCCGGGTGACCGTCCTCGCGGTTTCGGCGATGCGGAGACCGGCCAGGGAGGCGCGGCTGCTCTATGACGAGGACGAAGAAAGCGTGCGCAGGCGGGAAGAGGAGCGGGAGATGCGCCGTCTCCTGCACGCCTCGGGCATGGCGCCGGTACGGCGGCCGGACAAGCGTGATCGCCGGAAGATCAAATCATTCTTACGAAAGGACTGACAGCAGATGAGCAGGATAGAGAGGGCCTTGATCAGCCTGACCGACAAGTCGGGGATCGAGCAATTTGCGGCAGAACTGGCCCGTCTGGGCATCGAGATACTCTCCACCGGCGGTACCGCTCAGAAGATCCGCGCTGCCGGGATCAACGTTACCGACGTTTCTGAATTCACCGGCTTTCCCGAGATGCTCGACGGCCGGGTGAAGACCTTGCACCCAAAGGTTCACGGCGGCATCCTCAACCAACGGGCCAACGCCGAGCACCGCAGACAGTGCGCGGCGCACGGCCTGCAGAATATCGATCTGGTGGCCGTCAACCTCTACGCCTTCGAGAAGACCGTCGCCAATCCCGACTGCAGCCTCGCCGACGCCATCGAGAATATCGATATCGGCGGCCCGACCCTGCTGCGGGCCTCGGCCAAGAATTTCCACGATGTCACCGTCATCGTCGATCCGGCCGATTATCCCCAGGTCCTGCACGAGATCGCCGAAACCGGCAACACCACGTTGAAGACGCGATTCCGCCTCGCGGTCAAGGTCTTCAACCTGACTTCCGCGTACGACACGGCCATCGCTGGGTGGCTCAACCAGGTCGATGTCGACCGGAATGCCTATTTCAAGGGGGAATAAGCGATGCTGAAGATGGCAGTCCTGCTCTCCGGCAGCGGCCGGACCCTGGACAATTTCCACGAGCGCATCACGGACGGCAGCCTGGCCGGGGAGATCCAGGTCGTCATCTCCAATGTCTCCACTGCGCTGGGGCTGGAGAAGGCCAGGCGTTACGGCTACCCTGCCTTCCATGCCGTCGGCAGCGAGCTCACCAACCGGATCCTGGCCGGCTACGAGGTCGATGTCATCTGCCTTGCCGGTTACCTGAAGCTGTACACGCCGCCGTCGCACCTCTCCCGGGCGGTGATCAATATCCACCCCTCGCTGATCCCTTCGTTCTGCGGAGCCGGATTTTACGGTCATCGCGTCCACCGGGCGGTGAAGGAAAAAGGCTGCACGGTGAGTGGCTGCACGGTGCACTTTGCCGACGAGATGTACGACGAGGGACCGATCATCCTGCAGAAGTGCGTCGCCCTGGATGACCGGGACAGCGTCGACGATATCGCCGCCAGGGTCTTTGCCGCCGAGTGCGAAGCCTTTCCGGAGGCGATCAACCTCGTCGACGCCAGGGGCATCGAGTATTTCTGGAAGAGGGTGGCGAGGTGAAGGGCGAATCGCGTGTCATCATGAACCGCCAGGATATCGAAGGCGCCGTCAGGCGGATCGCCCAGGAGATTCTGGAGCGCAACGCCAACCTGAACGAGCTGGCGATCGTCGGCATCCATACCTGCGGCGTTTTCCTGGCCGAACGGATAGGCGCCGTCCTGCGCCGTGAGACAGGCCGGGATATCCCTGCCGGCAGCCTTGATATCAATCTCTACCGTGACGACTGGAGTCTGATGACCCAGAATCCTGTCGTCAGGACGACGGATATTCCCTTCGATGTCGACAACATCAACCTGGTGCTGGTCGATGACGTGATCTTCTCCGGCCGGACGATCCGGGCGGCGATGGATGCGATCATGGATTTCGGCCGTCCGTGTACCATCCAGCTCGCAGTGCTGGTCGACCGTGGCGGTCGTGAGCTGCCGATCCAGCCGGATTTCACCGGCATGGTCACCACCGTCCTGCCCGCCGAACGGATCCAGGTCCTGCTCGACGAACGCGGCGGCCGCGACGAAGTCGTCATCGAGAGCTGATCCCCCTGATGGAACTGCTGGCCCCTGCGGGCACCAACGAGAATTTCCACGCGGCGATCGAGGCCGGTGCCGACGCCGTCTATGTCGGCGCCCCCGGCTTCAATGCCAGGAACCTGGCCCGCGACCTCCGCCTGGAGGAGATCGGGGCGATGATCCGGTTCTGCCATGAACGCGGCAGAAAACTGTATATCGCCGCCAACAGCCTCATCCTCGAGAGGGAGCTGCCACAGGTCATCGAACACCTGGCGATGCTCGATTTCCTCGCCCCGGATGCCCTGATTGTCCAGGATCTGGGGCTCATCCGCCTGATCCGCCGCCACTTCCCCCGCCTGAAACTCCACGCCTCGACCCTGATGACCGCCCACAATTCGCTGGCTGTCCGCTTCCTCGCCGATCTCGGCTGCGAGCGGGTGGTGCTGGCCCGCGAACTGACGATCAGGGAAATCGGCGCGATCCGCAGCCGGGTCGAGGTCGATCTCGAAGTCTTTGTCCACGGGGCGATGTGCTTCTCCTATTCGGGCCTCTGCCTGTTCTCGTCCTTTCTCGGCGGCAAGAGCGGCCTGCGCGGCCGCTGCGTCCAGCCCTGCCGGCGGGCCTACGCCGCATCAGGCAAGGGCAGGGCCGGAGCCGGCGGCAAAGGCGGCGGATCCTATCTCTTCTCGATGAACGACCTCAGCGGCCTGGCTACCGTGCCCATGCTCAAGGAGATCGGCATCGCCTCGCTGAAGATCGAAGGGCGGCTGCGCTCAGCCCACTATGTCCGGACGGTGGTCGGCGCATACCGCCTCGTCCTTGATGCCGATCCCGCAGATATGGCGGACGCCCTGGCCCGAGCGGAGGAACTGGTGCGGCAGGCGATGAGCCGCAAGGTGAGCTCCGGGTTCTTTTCCTCGCCGCAGCCTCCGGATGCCATTTCCCCGCATCACTCCGGCAATATCGGCCTCCATCTCGGCCGGGCGGGGAAGGTCCTGGCGGCGGGCGGTGAGGTGTCCTGCACCCTTGTCCTGAAAGAGGATCTGGCGGTCGGCGACCGTCTTCGGCTGCATCTCGAACCTTCCGGCGAGCGGCTGGCCTTCACCCTGAAGGCGATGTTCGCCGGGCGGGAGGCGATCGCTGCGGCCCCCGCGGCAACCCCGGTGCGGATAACCCTGCCTGTGGACTGCCAGCCGAAAAAGGGACAGGCCGTCGAGCTGTACAAGGTCGATATCGCCTCGTCCGAACCGGCGAGAGCTGAACAATTGCCTGTGTCGACAGTGAAGCTCGAACTGGAGGGCTATCGCCGCAGGGTCGCCCGCCGTCTGCACAAGATCGTCCTGGAGGTAGTGCAGACCGCCGAAACGGCGAAGGATGAGCGGCCGCGGCAGGCGGACGGCCGCAGGCCCTCCCGCCGGGGACAGCCGCAGCCGGGCGGCAGGAGCGGTATCGAGTGGTGGCTGCAGACCGATTCGTTCAGGGTGCTTCAGGCCGGGCTGTCGGCAAATCCCGACCGCTTTCTGCTCTCCTTCGTCAAGGATCTTGTCGGCCAGGCTGGGCAGATCAGGCGTCTTTTGGGCAACAGGGCGCGGAACGTGGTTTGGGCCCTGCCGCCCGTCATCCATGAGCAGGATCTGGTGAAATTCGGCAAGCAGGTCCAGGCCGTGCTGCGCAGCGGATTCCGCTCCTTCCAGATCGGCCATGTCAGCCAGGCGGCCTTTTTTGCCGGCGAACGGGTCCACCTCTGCGGCGATTTCACCCTCAACCTGCTCAACAGCCAGGCGGTCCGGGTGGCCGGAGAGATCGGGCTGCAGTCGGTACAGCTGTGCATCGAGGCGGATCGGGAAAGCCTGGGCGAACTGATCCGCGGGTACAAGGGGACGCTCGGCGAACAGGGCAGGGAAGGAGAGAGCCGCAACCTGCGTCTGGGCCTGACCGTCTACGGGACTCCGGCCCTCTTTACCGCCCGCATCGCGGCATCGCATTTCCCTTATGACCGGCCGGTTCTCAGCCCGAAGGGGGAGCAGTTTGTTATCCGCAGGAGGGAAGGGTATACCCAGACCCATTCCCTGCGGCCGTTTTCCCTGCTGCCCTATCTGGCGGAACTGAAGGGCATGGGGCTGGACTACGCTGTGGTCGATGTCCGGGGAGAACGGGTAGACGGACGGATGCTGGACGAATTGCGGGAAAGACTGGCCGGAACCGGCCGCTACGCGAAACTGCCGACCTTCAATTACCTCGGCCGGCTGGAATAGGCCGCTAGTTGACTTTCTTGCCGCGGCCCTCGTCGAGGCGGCGCATGCCTTCCATCAGCAGCTTCATGAAGAAGCCGATTTCCGGCGTCTCGAAGTCCTCGGGCGGAATGCCGGGGGTGAAGCGGAACCAGCCCGACTGCTCCTTCAGGATCTGGTAAAAGGCCACATCACCGACATAGTCGGCGTACTTGGCCTTGATCAAACTGCCCTGGCGGAACGAGAATCTGGCCGTGCCCTTGGTGAGCTGGCTGATGGTGAGGATGCCGGTCTTGCTGTTCATGTTCAGCGTCTGGAACAGCGCCTCGGCAGGGATTTCCGAGAGATTGCCGATCATCCCCGAGGAGAGGTCTTCGGCCCTGATCTTGTTGGACTTGTTCAACCTCTCCGCCATCAGGCGGGAGAAGTACAGCTGGATTCCGGGGTAGTGGTCGAGGATCTTCTTGAAGTTGTGGTGATCGATATACAGGATCGAGGTCGGTTCCGTCACCTGGATGGTGGCGCTGACGGCCTCGTTGCAGATCAGGCTCATCTCGCCGAAGACATCCCCTTTGCCGAGCGTCGAGATCTTGATGCCGGCATCGTTGAGCACATTGACGCTGCCCGAGACGATGATATAGAAATTGCCGCCCGGTTCGCCTTTTCTGATGACGATCTCGCCCTTGTCGTATTTGCTCAGCTTGAAGAACTGGATGACGTTGTCGAGGCGCTTGTCGTCGATATTCTTGAAAAAGGCGAAACCGCTCAGTACATGCATCATCGAGGCCAGTTCGTTGGAGTATCCCTCCAGTTCGTTGATCTGGGTGAGGTCCTCGTCCTTGGTATGTTCGAGCTTGATGGACCCGGTGCAGCCGCTGCAGCTGATCATGCACACCGGAATCTTGTCGCCGCGTTCGTACTGGATGATGATCTTGCTCAAGTCGCCGTAGAGGATCTTGCAGGCCCTCTTGCCGACCGGAAAGTTGATGATGGCGGTGGTGATGAAGGTGTTCTCGCTGTCGTTGTTGATCGGGATGGCGATACCTGTCAGCTGGAAGCTGTCGTTGTACTCGTAAAGCGGACAGCTCCGGCTTTCGACGATCCGGAAAAGTACTTTTGGAAAACCCATGTGACGTCCTGAGGAAAAGAACCGGTGCTGATAAACGGGCAGTGTCTCCACATTGTGGTGCACTCTATGTTATTCTATATCGGGTGACTATGTCAATTGATGGAGTTTTTTTCCTGTTGCGATGAAAAACTACCTATGCTAAGGATATCGATTGACTTAATGCTGAGCCTGCAGTATAAATTTTACTCTTTTTGTGAGAGTGAAGTCAGGCTCCAGAGAGGGCCTGGAACGTTGTCATCTATCTGACCGTCGATCCGGTTGCATATACGAGTGTTATAAAACAGGAGGAAATCATTCGTGGCAAATCATAAATCCGCTGAAAAAAGAAACCGCCAGTCCCAGGTTCGTCGTCTGCGCAACAGGATGAACAGGACCCAGATGAAGAATATGATCCGCAAGGTCAACGAGGCCGTTGCATCCGGTTCCGAAGAGGCGGCCAAAGAGGCCCTGCAGCAGGCAATTCCGGTCATTGCCAGGACCGCTTCCAAGGGGACCATCCACAAGAAGGCGGCTTCCCGCAAGATTTCCCGCCTGACCAAGAGCGTGAACAAGGTCGTTACGGCAGCCTGATCGGGACGCATATCGTCCCCGGAGAAGACAGCCGGGGAAGACTGAATCTGAAAAGACCATGGAATTGCTCGATTCCATGGTCTTTTTTTCTTTACGGCCAGTGAAGATGCTGGACAACCGGGTTTCATACCTGTTATTCTTGCCGGATCACTCGTGTTCCTGCTCTGATTTATCGAAGGATCTCAGCTCTTCATCAGGCCATGCCGCAACCAACGTTCTTCCCTTCGCTGCAGAATTTTGCTGGTTTTGCCGCGACATCAAAGCTCATCCCGGTATGTGCCGAGATCATCGCCGATCTCGATACACCGCTCACCCTGTTCGCCAAGGTCGCCGGAAACCACCGCCATATCTTTCTGTTCGAAAGCATGGAGGGGGGTGAAAAGTGGGGCCGCTATTCCTTTATCGGTTTCGACCCCCTCGTCACCTTCGTTTCGCGTCAGGACCTGGTGACCATCACCGAGGTCCACGGAGGGCAGACGGCCGAAGAACAGGTGCATACCAACCCGCTGCAGTCGTTGCGCGCCCTGGTCGAACGGCTGCGGGCCGCCGAAGTCCCTGGGCTGCCCAAATTCTGCGGCGGGGCTGTCGGCTTTCTCGGCTACGACATGGTCCGCTTCATGGAGGATCTGCCGGACTCACGCCCCAGTCTTGATCTGCCGGATTCCTCGTTCATCGTACCGCGCATCGTCCTGGTCCACGACAGCGTGCGGCAGACGGTGACGGTGGTCTGCTGGGCCAGGGTCGAGGATGACAGTGATGTTGCAGCCCGCTACGAGGATGCGGTCGCCAGGATAAAGGAGAACATCGCGGTGCTGAAGGCTCCGGTGGCGAAGGCGGCCCACGACGCCGCAGGCGGCACGGGTGCGCCCCACGTCTTCACCGCCAATATGGAAAAAGCGCGGTTCCATGAAATGGTCGAGCGGGCCAAGGAATACATCCTCGCCGGCGACATCATCCAGGTGGTGCTGTCCCAGCGATTCCACGCTGAAACGGATATCGATCCGCTTGTTCTCTACCGGGCCCTGCGCCATATCAACCCTAGTCCCTACCTGTTTTTCCTGAGGCTCGGCGACCTCGTCCAGATCGGATCCTCGCCGGAAATTCTGGTGCGCAAGGAGGGCAGGATGATCGAGCTGCGGCCGATCGCCGGCACCCGCCGACGGGGTGCGGGCGAAGAGGACGACCTGCGGCTCGAGCGGGAACTGCTCGCCGATCCCAAGGAACGGGCAGAGCATCTGATGCTGGTCGATCTCGGCCGCAACGATGTCGGCCGGGTGGCCCGCGACGGCTCGGTCGAGGTCCGAGACCTGCTGGTCATAGAGCGCTACAGCCATGTGATGCATATCGTCTCGGGAGTGCATGGCGAGATCAGGGAGGGGATGGACCAGTTCGACGTCCTTTCCGCCTGTTTTCCCGCCGGTACCGTCAGCGGCGCACCGAAGATCAGGGCGATGCAGATCATCGACGAACTCGAGCCGGAGCGGCGGGGGCCCTATGCCGGATCGGTCGGCTACTTCGGTTTCTCCGGCAACATGGATTTCTGCATCACCATCCGCACCTTCATCATGCATGGCCGTGATCTCTGGCTGCAGGCCGGCGCCGGGATTGTCGCCGATTCCGACCCGGAGCGGGAGTTCGAGGAAACGATCAACAAGGCGATGGGCCTGCGGCGGGCCGTCGAACTGGCCGAGAAGGGATTCTAGACGATGCTGGTCATCATCGATAATTACGATTCGTTCACCTACAACATTGTCCAGACGATAGCCGGCAGCGCCAGGCGGCAGGGACGGGAAGCGGATATCCGGGTCTTTCGCAACGACAAGATCAGTCTCGCCGAGATCGAAGAAATGCGGCCGGACCGGCTGCTGATCTCCCCCGGACCCTGTTCCCCGCAGGAGGCCGGCATCTCGATTGCCGCCATCCGCTATTTCTGCGACAAGATCCCGGTGCTCGGCGTCTGCCTCGGTCACCAGTCGATGGGCGAGGCCTTCGGCGGCAGGACCGTCCGGGCCGGGCGGATCATGCACGGCAAGACCAGTCCGATCCACCATGACGGCAAGGGCGTTTTCACCGGCCTCCCGAACCCCTTCGACGGCATGCGCTACCATTCGCTGATCGTCGAGGAGGCGACCCTGCCCGACCGCCTGGTGATTTCGGCCAGGACCGACGAGGGCGAACTGATGGCCGTCCGGCACCGGACCCTGCCGATCGAGGGGGTGCAGTTCCATCCGGAATCGATCATGACCCCGGCCGGTATCAGGCTGCTGGAGAACTTCATGGGCGCCGATTATCCGGAGATGGTCAAGGGCTGATGACAATTTTCCTGAATGCTGAGAGGATAATGGGATGACGATACAGGAAGCGATCGGGCAGGTGGTCGTCGGGAAGGACCTCCCGGAACAGGCGATGTACGAGGTGATGCTGGCCATTATGAGCGGCGATGCCACGCCGGCCCAGATCGGGGCCTTCATCACCGCTCTGCGGATCAAGGGAGAGACGGTCGAGGAGATTGCCGGCGCCGTCCGGGTCATGCGGGAGAAGGCGACCCGTGTCGATACCGGGGTCGACACCGCGCAGGGAGGCATCATCATCGACACCTGCGGAACCGGCGGCGACTGCTCCGGCACCTTCAACGTATCGACCACCTCGGCCTTTGTGGTCGCCGGCGCCGGTGGCATCGTCGCCAAGCACGGCAACCGCAGCGTGTCGAGCAAATGCGGCAGTGCCGACGTGCTCGAGGCAGCAGGCGTCACCCTCAACCTGAACGCCGAACAGATCGGCAGCTGCATCCGCAGGGTCGGCATCGGCTTCCTCTTTGCTCCAGCCCTCCATGGCGCGATGAAGTATGCGATCGGACCGCGGCGGGAGATCGGTATCCGGACGATCTTCAATATCCTGGGGCCGATGACCAATCCGGCCGGGGCGAATGTCCAGGTCCTGGGCGTCTTCGACGCCACCCTGACCGAACTGCTGGCCAATGTCCTGGCCAAGCTGGGCTCGAAAAGGGCGCTGGTGGTCCATGGCGAAGGCAACCTCGACGAGCTGACGGTGACCGGATCGACCAGGATCTCGGAGCTGAAGGACGGCATGGTCAGTACCTACACAGTCGCTCCTGAGGATTTCGGACTGCAGCGGGCACGTCTCGAAGACCTGGCCGGGGCGGCAACGCCGCAGCTGGCTGCAGCCGAGATGCGGGCCATACTCGCCGGCCAGAAAGGACCGAAACGGGACATGGTCCTTCTGAACAGCGGCGCAGCTCTGATGGCAGCAGGCATTGTTCCGACCATGACCGATGGCATCGGCAAGGCCGCCGAGATCATCGATTCGGGACAGGCCATCGCCAAGCTGGACGAACTGGTGCGGTACTGCGAAGCCATTGCCTCGCAGAACGGTTGAACCGCCAGTCTCCGGGGGCGCCGCAGGGGTTTTTCCAGGGGGCATTTGATCAGAGATCGGGAAGATGATATTAGAAAGAATCGTAGAGGCGAAAAAGGTCGAGGTCGCCCGGTTGAAGAAGCAGGGAATCACCCTGCCGGCGGAGTTCATCGAAAGAAAAATCGACCCGCCCCGCGGCTTCCGTCAGGCTCTGCTCGATTATCCGGGTGTCGCGATCATCGCCGAGGTGAAAAAGGCGTCGCCGTCCAAGGGCGTGATCTGCAGGGATTTCGATCCCGTGGCCATCGCCCGCAGTTATGCGCAATCGCAGGCCCAGGCCGTATCGGTGCTGACTGATGTCGAATTCTTCCAGGGGAGTCTGCTCTACCTGATGCAGGTCAGGGAAGCCATCGGCCTGCCGGTCCTGCGCAAGGATTTCATCATCGACGAAGTGCAGATAACAGAGGCCGGCATGCACGGCGCCGACGCCATCCTGCTGATCGCGGCGATCCTCGATCGCGCCCAGTTGCAGGATTACCAGGCTTCGGCCGCGGGACTCGGGATGGACGTCCTGGTCGAGGTGCACGATGAGAAGGAACTCGAGACGGCTCTCGCCGCCGGCAGCAGGTTGATCGGCGTCAACAACAGGAACCTGAAGGATTTCTCGATGGATCTGAATACCACCTTCAGGCTGAAGACGTTGATTCCAGAGGAGATTCCCGTTGTCAGCGAATCGGGATTGCGTGATCGTGAAGATATCAGACGCCTGGCAGAGGCCGGAGTGACAGCGGCCCTCATAGGCGAGACACTGATGCGGGCCGGATCTTCCGGAGATGTGCTCCGGGGGTTGCGGTAAAGAGAGAAATGAGCGGAAGGAGGAATGATGCACCGGCGAACCCGCATAAAAATGTGCGGAATTACCAATATTGAAGATGCGGAGGAAGGCATACGGGCGGGTGTGGACGCCCTTGGTTTCATCTTTGTAGAAGACAGTCCGCGGTACATTGAGCCGGAAAAGGCCAAGGAAATCGTGGAGCAACTCTCACCCTTTGTTGACCTGGTCGGCGTCTTCGTCGATCGGGAAAATGTCGAAGTACAGGAAATCATCGATTACTGCGGCCTTTCCTACGCCCAGCTTCACGGCAGCGAATCTCCGGACTATTGCAGTCAGATCGCCTATGCCGCCTCTCCGTGCAAGGTCATCAAGGCCTTCCGGGTCGGGCCGGACACCACGGCTGCCGAATTTCAACCGTACCAGAACGAGGTCCAGGGGTTCCTGCTGGATACGTATGTCGCCGACCAGGCCGGCGGCACGGGGCGCACCTTCGACTGGGAGATCATCCATTCCCTTGAGCTGCAGCGGCCGGTGATCCTCGCCGGCGGGCTGACCCCGGAAAATGTCGGGGAAGCCATCCGCAAGGTGCAGCCCTTCGCCATCGATGTGAACTCGGGCGTGGAATTGCGGCCCGGGCTGAAGGATTACGACAAGCTCATGGCGCTGCTGGAGGAGGTCCGCAAGGCTGATCTCGCCAGAATCGGCTGAGCAGACCTAACGGGCGATGACGAAGGCTTTGTTGTAGCCGTTATTCTTAATCTTTCGTTCCGTGACAACAGCTTTGTCACGGGTGGTTCCGGCTGCGACGAGCACTTTGTAGATAGTTGATTTTCTGCCGATAACCTGAAGGACTTCAACATCGTAGCCGGACTTTTCAAAGCGCTTCTGCATTTTCTCCGCGTAGTGCTTCCGCGAGAAGGCACCGACCTGGATATAGAACTGGTCGGTTGCCTTGAATGAACCGGGCCCTCCGTCAAAGGCGGACGGGTGATCGCTGCCGGGTTCGCTCAGGACGGTGATTTCCACCTTGGCTGTTCCTTTCTTCGCCAGTTTCAGGGCTTTGGCGGCCGACTGGCTGAGATCGATGATCCGTTTGCCGGCGTACGGTCCCCTGTCGTTTACCCGCACCACCGCTTCCTTGCCGTTTTCCAGGTTTTTCACCTTCAATACGGTGTTCATCGGCAGTTCCTTGTGGGCGGCCGTCATCGCGTGCATGTCGAAACGCTCGCCACTGGACGTGCGCTTGCCATGAAACGACTGCCCGTACCAGGAGGCAAGTCCGGTCTCGGAATAGGCTTCGACCGGCGAACCGGTTTTCCGGGTGTCGCTCCCGGTGGTGTACGGATCCTGAGAGACTACGCCCCTGTCATAGGAGGCGGAGCTGAACCCTGTCGGGCAGGCGATCAAGATCAGCAATAGAACTGCAATGAAACTGAGTCGGTGGAGAGAGGCGGCCCCGGTCGAAGTGGTGTCGTCTTGTACCCCGGAATTGGAGCGGCTGCTGTCGGTCGTTGTTGTGCAACTGATCATAGGCGGCAGTCGTATTTGAGATTAGTCTGAAGTAGGACTGTTTCCCCTCAGTCCTTCTGTTCGTTCTCCTTTGCCGTTTCGGCGTGTTGGAGGGTTTCGAGACGCTGCCGGTACAACAAACCGGCCTTTCCTGTGGTATGGGGAGTGTAGCGGTAGAGACCGTTGTTATCGGCCTCGGATGGATGGGAATCAAAATGGACGTGTCCGTTCCCATCGAGCCAGGAAATAGAAAAATCCAGCAGCGGCCGCACTACATCGAGGCCATTTTCCTCGTTTTTTTGAAGGAGAATTGTCTCCCAGCGTCGCATGCCATAGCCTTTATACCATACACCTGGCGTTTTCCTGAAGTGAATTTTGTCCGTCATGGCCGGAAAAATTTCAACTTTCGAAAAATCGGTATTGTTTTCAAGCAGCTCCGTAACCTCAAAACTGCCCTGGGTAGTCAGCCGGTCCCACTCGTCAAAATCGTCGCTATCAGAGCGCAGGAAGTGCTTGCCATAGTCGTTGAATCCCCACTGGGCGTGGCAGATCTGGCAGGAGACCTTGTCGTTCGGGGGTGAATGGGCCGGATCGGCTATCAACGGCAGGGGATGTTCTTTCTCATCTGGACCGGCCAGAAAGACATAGCCGGACGCGGTTTTTCGCACTCGCTCGGGGAGCATGCTTTCGAGGTGTCCGGCTTCGTGGCAGCCGATGCAGGACGGACGCGAACCTCCCTGCCGCATCAGCTCGCTGCCCGGGTGGCAATCGGTGCATGCGAGGCCGCGCTGCTGATGGATATCGGCCGCCAGTTCGTGGTATTCAACACCATAGGGGCGGAAATGTTCTTCCCTGGTCGTGTATGGAGTGCGATACTCGACATTCAGGTCGTGCTCGAAGCGGCCATAGTAGTCAAAACCGACTCTGTTGCCGTAATGGCAGGATAGACACTGGCGATCTCCCGGCCTGGAGAGGAATGTATGTGCTGACAGCGTGCCGTTGCGGAAGTCGAGATGGCAGGCGGCGCAGCCGGTGCCATGGGTGACGGCTGGGTAAGTATCTCCCTTGTAGAAGAGATGGCAGCGGAGACAGCGCCGCCGCAATAGATCGTCGGCAAGTGCGAGGGCGCTGGCTGGGGCAGTGGATTCCGGGATTTCCAGCATGGATTGCAGGTCGGACGTGGCGCCGAAGGAACGCCTGACGAGGTTGACCAGGTTGGCCAGCGTGTAATGTCCAGCCTTGCGGATATCAGCAACCTGCCGGCTGTGGCATGAGCCGCAGCTCGTATCCATGAAATCCGGATGGGCAGGCTGGAAGACCAGACCGGCATGGGCATGTGCTTTGTCGCTGCTGCTGTCGTCACCCTTGTGGCATGTGATGCAAGGCAGGTCGTGGGCGGAGTCGAGATGAACGGTATGGCAGCCCAGGCAGCCGGTTTCAGCAGCCTGGGAGGCTGGTATTCCGCCGCCGCATAAAAGGAGCAGCAGAAATACTGCCAGAAGCAGGGGAGGGTGGACCACGATTGCTTTCGGCAAGAGTCGAGGGAGAGGTTGATGTTCAGTGTAACGCTTTGAAAAACAACAATGAATCGTCACCGCTTCAATACCCTCAGTCATCGCCTCATATCTTCATAAGGGTTGAATTTTCGATCCTTACCTGCTATATAGGCGTCACGATGACTTGCCAATATAGCTCAGCTGGTAGAGCAACTGATTCGTAATCAGTAGGTCTGCGGTTCGAATCCGCATATTGGCTCCAGAATATCAAGCACTTATCGGTTTCCGGTAGGTGCTTTTTTCTTTTTCTGGACCGTCTGGGGCACTCTTCGACAACCTCTGGTCAACCCAATTCCAAACGCTCAGCATCCTTGATTTCCTTCAGGGTCGTCGTCAGACTTGTCTGAAACTGTCCCGCAGTTGGGCTAAGAACATCGCCGCAGCATGTGTTCGTGTCGTGTGCCCGTTTGCCGCCACCCGTCTCCCTCTCTGTCTCTGTCTGTCTTTCCCTCGCTGGGGCGGGATCCGGGTCGATCTTTTCTCCCGTCAATCCGATTCCAGATCTGGCAGAATGTCCCCGATCCTCTTCCCGGCGAAACCTGCCCTGTAGCCCCGGCCAAATGCAGCCTTGTCCGTATCGGGGTCGTTCTTGAGAGTCATGAAATAGCCGTGTTCTTTCTTCGCTGCAAATGCCTCGCCGTGAAAATGACATTTCAGTCCTTTCATGTAGCCAGAGATGAAAGAAGCATAGTCGCCGACGGGCAAAAGGGCCTGGGCTGCCCCCATGTTGTGCAGAAATTCGCCTTCTGACATTACCATCTCATTCCTCCTGCCGGTCTCTGGTAGCTCAGGAAATAACGGAAATGCACACTTGAATGACTGGGTTGCAATCGTTCTCGCCCAGGCAGCAGTCCGCTACCTGTTGCCGTTTTCGCCGGAGTGGAAGCACTGAAATTTCCGGAACGGAAAAGGGGCAATCCGGAATGGAGTGCCCCTTCTTTTGTCCCTGGCCGGATATCCACCCGCGTGATCGTTCGTCTAGATCGCCCCCGGCGCATCATTGGCCGTTCTGCCGTCTGCCTCTCTTCGATAGCTCGACGGCAGATTCCATCGGCCTGTGCATGGGTGCCACCGGCGACGGTGCGGCTCTCAGCCAAGACTGGCAGGTACAATCAAGACCGGGACCTTCGACCGCTTCAGCACCGATTTTATATTGCCGCCAACCGAGGAGTTGGAGAGCAGCCCTTCGCTTGCGCCCATGATGATCAGATCGCATTTGTACTCCGCCGCCTGCCCGAGGATATCCTCGACCACGTCTCCTTCCATGACCACGACCTCGCTCGGTGGAATATTGAGGTTCTCTTCCCCGAGCTCGTTTTCCTTGCAGAATTCACTCAGGGCCGTCCGGGCCATCTGCCTGGGCGATACCTTGCCGACGAGGGCATGCTTGGCTTCTTCCTTGTTGTTTTTCAAGACCTGGTGCCATTGTTCCTGACCGAAGAGGCCGATCATATAGCTCTCATAGTTGCTGGGCGATTTCTCCATGACATGGAGCAAAATGAGTTTCGCACCGAACGTATTTGCCAGCAGCAGAGCATGTTTGAAAGCGACGCGACTGGCAGTGGAAAGATCCGACGTAAACAGAATCGTCTTGTATTCGATCGACATGATGTGATGGTCCTCCTTGAACCGATGAGCATCAGAGATGCGTTGGTTGGTGCACATGCTTTCGTCCATCGGCCGAAGGGCCGAGCACCGTCTTGAACATTGCCCCGGCAAGGTCTGCATTTTGCCCCTGTCGCCCTCGGGCGAAACGCGTCGTCTTGCTGTGACGAGTATCAAATTATATCGAAAATTTCGGAAAAAAACAGAAAATCCCTTCCGTCCCTCCCCCGGTCGCCGGTCGTGCAGAGGTGCCGTTCCCTGACCCGGGGAACACCGGAGCAGAACCGACATCGTCATATCGTTCACTCCAGAAATGAATGCCCGTATTTCTGCCAGATCCTGATGGCGATGCTCAGCGGCTTCATCATCGGTACGGTATAGGTATGGAGTTTCTTGTCGGCCATGTACGCCCTGCAGCGGTTCACATAGGCTGAAAAACCGCGGGGAGAGATGATCAGCGGTTTGGTGAGCTCATTTTTGAGCTCTATCAACCGCTCCGGCAGGTATTCCGACAGTAGCGGGACCTGCAGATAGATGGCAGCCACGATGACATCGGTATTGGGATCCTTGTCGACAATCCGGATGGATTCCAGCAGCCGTTCGTCGTCGCAGTTGCCGAACAGATCGATGGGATTGTTGCCGACATTCTTCAGGATGGTCTCGCTGAGAATCTGCTGCTCGGGTTTGAGGTTCTTTTCGATCAGCGCCTTCATTCGCTGACGGGTCTCGGGGGCGAACTCCACCAGCGACATCCCTTCTTCGGTGACCTGATCGGCCAGCAGAATGCCGGCGCCGCCTCCGACACTGACCACCGCGATCCGGCCGCCGGTCGTTCGCGGCTGGCTGGTCAGTATGGACAGCACGTTGACCATGATCTTGGGATCTTCCGTCAGTTCTTCTACAAGATAGAATCCGGCCTGGTCGCAGCATGCCTTGAAGGCCTGATGGCTGCCGGCAAGCGATGCCGTGTGGGAGAGCGCCGCCTGGGCTCCGCCGCCCTTGCCGCCCTTGATGATCAGGACCGGCTTCTTTTTTGCTACCTCCCGACCGGCTTTCATCAGCTTCAGGCCGTCTGCGACACCCTCCAGATAGATGGCGATGATCTTGATCTTCGGGTCATCCCCCATGTGCGCCAGGATCTCAGGAACGCCTGCGCTGGCGGCGTTGCCGATGGACACCCATTTCCCCAGGTTCTGGTTGTCGGCACTGAACATCTCCAGAAGCTCGAGGCCGATGCCGCCGCTCTGGGAGATGACACCCACGCAATTGGGCCTGGCAACCGGAACGGACCGCTGCTCGGGAATGTAGTTGGTGTTCAGGCCGGTAAAGTTGTCGATGACTCCCATGCAGTTGGGGCCGATAAAGGCGACCTGGTGTCTCTCGCTGATCTCGACCAGTTTCTCTTCGAGATCGTTTCGGCCCATTTCGGCAAATCCGTCGCTGAAGATGATGGCCCCTTTGCCCCCCATCCGGCAGAACTCTTCGAAGATATCCACTGTTTTCTCGGAGCTTACCGCGAAAACGGCAACTTCCGGAACGTGTGGGAGGTCTTTCAGTGACGGGTAGCAGTTGAGGCCGTGAATCGTTGCCAGTTTGGGATTCACCGGATAGAGGTTCTTGATCTGCATGCAGTTTTTCAGGATGACGCCGCCCTGGGTGCCCGGCCGGGATGCGCCGATCACGGCTACTGAATGCGCGTGGAAGATGGCATCGATGCTTGCCAGTTTCCATGGCAGGATCTCTTCCGTCATCGGTTTGACGGTTTGTTCATCGCGGATCAGCCGGGCGTCGACGATGGCACAGCCTTTTTCGTAGACGAAGACGGGGTTCAGGTCGAGTTCGCAGATATCCGGATTCTCCGCCATCAGTTGAGATACGTTGACGGTCAGATCGATGATCTTCTTCCTGTCGTACCTCTGTCCCCTGAATCCCCCGAGAACCCTGCCAACCCGGGTGGCAGTCAGCATGCGCTCGACATCCTTTCTGGAAAGCACCCCGATTCCCATGGCCGCATCGGCATAGAGCTCAACGAATATTCCCCCGATGCCGATCATGGTTACCGGCCCGAAACCGGGATCCTGCTTGGCGCCGATCAACAGTTCGAAGCCCTTCTCCGCCATCTTCTGAATAAGCAGCCCTGTCCTGTTTTCGCGGGAAAAGCCGTCGAGCTTCTCTCCGATGGCCGTGCACGCCCTCTTCAGCTGCGGTTTGTTGCGGATATTCAAAAAAACGGCGCCTGCGTCGGATTTATGGACGATCTTCTCCGAGACGGATTTCACCGCCACCGGATAACCCAATTCATCGGCTGCGCGCTCGGCATCGGACAGGGAATACACCTGGCGCCCTTCGGCCGTTATGCCGTAGCGATGCAGCAGTGCGGCACTTTCCTCGAAATCCAGTTGTCTTTTCGTCATTGCGGGGTCACCGGTATCGCCGCATCGTTACCTGGCGCTGCTCTGGATAGCCCGGTAGAGGCGTTCCACCAGGGCCTGGTTGTACCCGTGCGAGGTCATATTGGCAGTGATGCGTCCCCTGATAGGGTAGCCGAGGAGGTAGAGATCGCCGATCATGTCCAGGATCTTGTGACGCACGAATTCGTCCGGATAGCGGAGCTCGGTATTGATGACCTTGCCCTGGTACATGATGATGTGGGAGTTGAGGTAGCCGCCGCCGACCTTGCCGAGCCTCTGGGCCATTTCGATATTCTCGAAGGTGTTGAATGAGCGGGCGGGAGCGATCTCCTCGGTGAACGATCCGTATTCGGGATTGAAGGTGAGGACCTGTTCGCCGATCGGCGGCGGGTAGTCGACACGCATGACTATTTCAAAGCCGTCGAATGGTTCGGCATAAAGGTGCTTTTCAGCAATGTTTTCATTGCCGACCCCGATCCTGTCACGGATGACGGCAACCCGGGTGGAGGCGGGCTGCTCTTCGATTCCCGCCTGGGTGATGAGGTTGCAGAAATCCCTGGCGGAGCCGTCGACGTTCGGGATCTCGTCGTCGACCTTGATCAGCACGTTGGTGATGCCGTACATCGAAAAAACCGCCATCAGGTGTTCGACGGTGCGTACCTGCTGCCTGCCGTTGTCGAGGGTGGTGGAATTGGCCGAGAAGGTCTTCGATGAGACGGTCTGGGAATAATTCCCAAGAGAGGTGATATGACCGGGGATGGTCTGGCCGTCGAGGGTCTGAAAGACGATCCCGCCGTCGATCCCCAAGGGGCAGAGGATGATGCCTGTCTTCCGGCCGCTCAGCAGCCCCACGCCGTTCAGGACGACATTCTCCCTCAGGGTGCGCTGGGGTTCGGAGGAATCCACCACCTCCACCATGCCGGGAGGCATCAGCAGGTCGGCACTGGCGATCTCCAGCCTCGTATCGGAAGGCAGGGTCGTGCCTGTATCGGATCGCCGATGCTTGAGGGCGGACTTCACCTTGTCGAGCAGGACCTCCAGGTGCAGCGGTTTCTCCATGAAATCGTAGGCGCCGGCCTTGATGGAGGTGACCGCCGCCTCGATGCCGGCATGTCCGCTCATCATGATGATGGGGAGTGAGGGGAGCCGGTCATGCAGACGTTTCAGCAACTGCAGGCCGTCGATGCCCGGGAGCCAGATATCCAGCATGACGAGGGAGGGTTCGATCGTGTCGAGCTTCTGCCAGAAACTCTCGGCATCCGGGAAAACGATGGTCCGATACCCTTCGTCCTCCAGGATGCCTGCTACGGTGGAACAGATGAAAGGCTGATCGTCGACGATGCAGATGGGGTTCATGTCACTCATTTTTAATGTACTGTAATAAATGAAATTTCGGTGAAGCCAGGTCGGCTGTCGTGCGTAACCGTCGCAGTTCGGGAACGAATGGAAAGTCTTGCACCGCTCGTTCCGCATGGTTTCATGCGGCAGGTTTGCCCGGTCGATCTGCGACAGGGGCTGCTGCAGCGGCCGGGGGGGATTCTCCCCGATCGGCTGCACTGTACACCGGATTGTGAAATTTCCCAAGCACACCGTGGGCGTTGGGTCGATCGGGCGTGCTTTCCACCGAAAAACAGTCAGTCAGGGCTACTTTCACCCCTTGGCTCAGATATCAAAAACAAGATGCCGGCATTCCGACGAAAATGGATACTCCATTGAATGCGTAACCGAATGTCGATGGCACGATACGGCACAGGCCAGGCCGGTTGCGGCATCACACTGGATGTGCGGAATACTGTGGCCTGGGGAGCTCAGGAAGCAGGTCTTATGCTGAAAGTGTGTTTGATTATTTTTTTCCGGCGGAATTTGCTACAATACATCAGTTCGCGGCCACGAGTCATTCGGTAGCTCAATCTTTGCAGGATGTCAGGAAGGATCACCCACGGGGCGGAAACCGGCAAGACGCTGCCCATCCACCACTCACTTCGAGGAGGCCTCCATGCACACAATTGAAACCATGCATTCCCCAGGCATACTCAATCGTCGCGATTTTCTGATCGCCACCGCCGGCACCGTCGCCTGTCTGGCTATGGGCGGTTTTCCCGGAACCTCCCATGCAGCGGAAGCCGCCATCGTTCTGCCCCCGCTGCCGTATGCGGAAAACGCCCTGGATCCGGTCATTACGGCCCGGACGATGAGTTTCCATTACGGCAAGCACCACAGCGGCTACGTGACCAACCTGAACAAGCTGATCGCCGGTACGGAATATCCCGAGATGGGCCTTGAGAAAATCATTGCCGACACGGCGGGAGTGCCGGAAAAGGCGGCGATCTTCAACAACGCCGCGCAGGTCTGGAACCATACCTTCTACTGGAACAGCCTGAAGCCTGGCGGCGGCGGTGAACCGCCAGCGGCCCTCAAGGCGATGATCGATGCATCCTTCGGCAGTGTGGACGCCTGCAGGAAAGAGCTGGCCACTGCGGCCACCACCCAGTTCGGCAGCGGCTGGGCCTGGCTGGTCGCCGATGGCAAGGGGCTGAAGGTGGTGAAGACCGGCAACGCTGAGACCCCCCTGACGACCGGTCTCAAGCCGCTGCTGACCATCGATGTCTGGGAGCACGCCTATTACCTGGATTACCAGAATCGGCGGGCCGACTACGTCAACGCCGTACTCGACAAACTGATCAACTGGGAATTCGCCCTGCAGAACGCCGGCTGATGGTGCCGGCGCCCGGCTCCGGATAACATGACCCTGCCCGAACAGGAAAAAGACGTATGAAAAGAGCGCTGCTGATCGTCGATATCCAGAATGACTTCTGCCCGGGCGGTGCGCTCGCGGTCCCTGACGGCGACCGGATCGTGCCGGTGGTCAACGGCCTGATGGAGCTTTTCCCGGAGGTCGTCGCCACCAAGGACTGGCATCCCCCGGGGCATATCAGCTTCGCCAGCCGCTTCGCCAAGCCGGTCATGACGACCATCGACACCCCGTATGGTCCGCAGATGCTCTGGCCCGACCACTGCATCCGGGACACGCCGGGGGCGGAATTCCACTCGGAGCTGGCCCTCGCCGCGATCCGCCATGTCGTCTACAAGGGATGCGATCCCGAGATCGACAGCTACAGCGCATTCTTCGACAATGCCCGCCGGCAGCAGACCGACCTGCACCGCTACCTGCAGGAGACGGAAGTCGCCGGCATCTTCCTCTGCGGCCTCGCCACCGACTACTGCGTCCTGTACAGCGCCCTCGACGCGCTGGAACTGGGCTATGACGTCACGGTGATCGAGGATGCCTGCCAGGGCGTCAATGTCGTGGCGGGCGACAGCGACCGGGCCCTGCGGAGCATCGTCGCCGCCGGCGGCCGCTGCGTGATGTCGGCGACCCTGATCCACCAGTGGGACAAGGAAGGCAGGTTGTGAAGCGTGCGTTTAGGCAGCTCAGCGAAGGGATCCTGATGACGGATCAGTACCAGCTGACCATGGCCCAGCTCTATTTCCGCCAGGGCCTGCACAGGGTGACGGCCCAGTTCGAATACTTCTACCGGAAAAATCCGTCATATGGCTCGCACCAGGCCGGCTATGCCATCCTGGCCGGGACCGGCAGCCTGCTGGAATGGATGACCGAGGAACGGTTCAGCGAACAGGAGATCGCCTGTCTCCGGAGCCAGACCGGTCGTGGCGGGACCAGGCTGTTCCACGAGGATTTCCTCGTCTGGCTGCTGGAGGAGGGCAACTTCGACCAGATCCGCCTTCAGGGGCTGCAGGAGGGGAGGGTGGCCCATCCCGTCGTGCCGCTGCTGACGGTCCGAGGCCCTTTCGCCATGGCCCAGATCCTGGAAACGCCGCTGCTCAATCATATGAACTACCAGACCCTGATCGCGACCAAGGCGTCACGCATGCATCAGGCAGCGGAGGGGCAGCCGGTTCTTGAATTCGGCCTGCGCAGGGCCCAGGGCTACGGCGGCAACGCCGGGGTCCGCGGAGCGCTGGTCGGCGGGGCCGATGCCTCCAGCAATGTCGGTATCTCCCATGCCCTCGGCTTCGACCCGAAGGGGACCCATGCCCACTCGATGGTCCAGGCCTTTTCCGCACTGGGAGGCGATGAACTCGCCGCATTCAGGGCCTATGCCGAAACCTATCCCGATGACTGCCTGCTGCTGGTGGACACCATCAACACGCTGGAGAGCGGTATCCCCAACGCGATTCGGGTGTTCGAGGAACTGCGGCGCAAGGGTCATCGTCCGGTCGGCATCCGGCTGGATTCGGGCGATCTGGCCTATCTGACCCTGCAGGCAGTCCGGTCGTTGAATGCCGCCGGTTTTACCGATACCACCATTGTCCTCTCCAATCAGCTCGATGAGATGGTGATCTGGCAGATCCTCAGTCAGATACGCAGAGAAGCGCCGAAACTCGGGCTGGATAGCGAGTCGGTCGTCAAGCGTCTGGTCTTCGGGGTGGGTACCGCACTGATCACCAGTCAGGGCGCGGCGGCGCTCGACGGCGTCTATAAGCTGACCGCGGTCAAGGACAAAGGAGAATGGCAGCCCGCCATCAAGATCTCTGAGACACCAGGAAAGACCATCAATCCCGGGGCCAAGAACATCTGGCGGCTCTACGACAGGCGGGAGAAGGCGGTCTGCGATGTGCTGGCGATGGAGGACGAGGAATTGGAGAAGGCGGCCGAACTGGACCTGCACCATCCGGTCGATTACAACATCCGGCGCACCCTCGCACGGGATGAGCTGAGCCGCATCGAGCGGCTGGCGATCGAACTGACCCGGCACGGCTCCGATTCCCCGCTGAAAGACACCTTCGAGCGGATGCGCCGGCGTCGCGATCATGACCTGGAATCCCTTGACGACGGGGTCAAGCGGATGGTCAATCCCCACCTCTACCATGTCTCCCTGACCGATAAGCTCTGGGAACTCAAACGGCAACTGGTGCGCAAGCGCTCGTTCCCGACCGGGGCGTAGCCGTCCTTCCGGTCCATCGTGCATTTCCCCGACAGTCTCTTACGGCGCCGATGGCCTGGTCGCTTGCCGGTTATTCCAGTCGCGTCAGCCTCTTTGCGGCCACTTTCAATCGATCATCCCTGATACCAGGGGCGCTTCCGCTGCGTTTGCGCGGTCATGATAATTTCCGCACCTGACAGCCGATGCCGTGCTGGACGGGAGAACCAGTCTCGTCCAGCATGTGGAGGATATCGTCGGCGCCGATACTGTCAGGGGGATGCAAGATGCGGACAGTATGCTTCCATGGCTGCGAAAATAAACGACAGTGACTTGAATCGGCTTGGGGAATGACGGGAATACAACACAAACGAGAGGTGCTTGAATGAGGAGATACCTGATTCTCATCCTGACCGTCATCTGGGGCTGCATCGTTTTCCTGCCGGGGAGTGCCTTGCTGGCCCAGGCGCTATTGCGAACCTCCATTGCCATCCTGCCAATGCTGATTGCCCTCCTTCTGATCGGCGACCGCGACGTGAGATGGCGCCGCGGTCTCAGGCGTTTCTATGGTACGGCGATGCCGCTGTTCATCCTGGTTGTCAAGACGGGCAGCCTCCTGTCAATTCCATACGTCCTCACCGGGATATTGCTGGTTTGGCCTGAGATCGTGGCAGCCAGAAGGCGGACCAAGTTTATGGCGATCGGTTTCGTCTGTCTGCTGTTGGGAGTACTCGCCGGCATCAATAGCTGGCGCTGGCACCACATGCCATTGCCTGCAGACCAGGAATTGATCGGGCATTTCGAAAGGAATCGCCCAATTTTCGAGAGACTTGTGCAGGAATACCGGAATTGTCGGATTCGTGGAAAGTTTTTTTATCAAACCTCTCCAGAAGTATTGGAGATGATGAAAAAAGTTGGGGTGGATGACATTGGCCAGGCGAGTGGGCCATTCGGTAGTTGGTATCCAAAACCATATTCGCGAGAGACCTTGGAGGTTTTAAAATTTATACAGATCAGATCGGTTGAGGATGTGCTTACAGGTGAAGAGAAGATGAAAGTTCTCAAACAGCGGTTACCATCTTTGTTTGAGGGAGTTGCACCGCTTAAGGATATGATGGATGTTGCCCAGGTCACTACGCCCGTGAGATTCGATCTCGGACCAGATCCTTCTAAACCTGAATGGGGAAAAATAACGGTTCGATATCCTGATTCATTCCTGAAAAAGGGATTCTGCTACTATCCGCAATTACCACGACTTGAAGACGGTCATGTCGTTGCGACCGGATATTCATTGAAGGATAAGTCTTACACACGGCCGGGAATCCGGGTGTTTGAGTTTCTCGATGAATATCCACCCGATTTGCAACGGTATGAATGTGTCGTAAAACCAATCGACCCGCAGTGGTTCATATATCTATGTCGCTATGCTCCATGACCTATCGAGAATGAGGAGGAAAAGCCATGAGCAAGATTGAACTCCTAAAAACTGATGAAGAATTTGAAGACTATTTGGAAGAAGCATTGCAGTTCATGGTTGATAGGAAAACTAGGATTTTAAACACTTCCGATACTATTGGGATCTCAAAAGCATATACTGCCGTCGCCGGTGCGATAGCTGAGGAAAATGTGGGCTACCATCTTCATCCAAACAGGTCACGCTGTCTCGATCAGTATGCCCTATCAGACAAGCTTGCTTCAACATTCACCGTTGCGGGAGTGTTGGGAACCGCACTGGTCAGTGATTATGGAGATATTGGAGATGTAACAACCTCGGCTTTTCTCGATTTACTGGGCGAAGGTAAACGCTCACACGATGCATGGATGCAACTCTATGAGCCGGTCAAACACCTGGACAGGACATTCACGCCATGGGAAAAAGTCGAAAATCCGATTCTGCTCGATCTAGGCCCGGCAAATATTCAGATGCTCACTGCCGTTCGCATGATTGCAGGGACTTCTGATGGCTTGCTTAAGCTCTTGGATCTCGATCAGTATCAAAATCAGTATGATAAATTGGCTCAAGATCTGGTTGATGATAACAATGATCTGCCAGCAAAACTCTATGGCTTGAAGGTTGCCGAAGCAGAACAATGGTTCCGTGAAAAAAAGGCGTATGGCGATGACTGGGAATGCCTGCCGCAGGAGATCAAGGACTCACTATATGTCAGTTATGTGAATATTGGCCGTGGCGTGATGGAGGAGAAATTTCAGCAGAGTACGAATGGAGGCTGTATAACGTTCATGCCGTTGCCGGCGGTCGCGGGTGCGGCCGGTCTCAACCATCTTTTCAATGCCGATGCGATAGGCAAGATATTGGGAATTGCCGGGTACGGCGATGTCAGGCTGATTGACGGTAATGAAAGCTGGATCGAGTTATCTCGGGAGGATAACGCCGAGGCAGCAGCCTACCGTGAGGCCCTGCTGAATCTGTATCCTTTTGTCGTCAAGGATGGAGAGTATGACGAGACTGCCCTTGATCGCGAAAGTTTCAGCGATGCGTATCTCCGTGATCGTGCGGATATGCTTTCCTGGTATGTCGGGTTGCGCTATGACGGTGTCAATCCCGATGAATTCAACACGTTTGCCTTCGAAGAAACGGAACCATCGTGCCTCTTTGATGATATCGACAACAACCTGAAGGTCAGGCTTGGTAAAGGAGAGCATGCTTTCATTGGATTCGGCAACGACCAGGCCAATACGCTCGTCGGAGGCGAGGGAGACGACCGTCTCTATGGCATGACCGGCGGAGACGCCCTTTCCGGAGGCGGAGGCAACGATTATCTGGAAGGCGGCAAGGGGCGGGACAACCTGTTCGGCGGAGACGGCGACGATGTCTTCTTCGTAATGGGCGAGGATACGGACTGCGACCTCTTCGACGGCGGCGATGGTCTCGACACCATCCTGGGCAGTACCGGCAACGACATCATCAGGGTGCATCAGCTCGGCTGGTCGAATTCGATCGAACGGATTGTGGGTGGCGGCGGCGTAGACAGCATTGCCGGCACCGATCTGGCTGATATCATAGATCTTGCCTCTGTAATCGAACTCACCGGTATTGCAGGAATAGAAGGCGGGGCAGGGAAGGATGTCATCAGAGGTTCCGGCGTCGCCGATGTTATCTACGGAGGTTTTTGGGGGAACCCCGATGATTCGGCGCGCGACCGCCTCGAAGGCGGTGCGGGAAACGATACCTACCATGTTGGAAAGGGCGACGTCGTCAGTGACAGCGACGGCCAGGGATCCATCTGGTACGATGGCCGGCAGCTCTCCCCGCTGGTCCTCACGCGTCTTGCCCTGTCCGACCTCTACTTCGATGAAAACGCCGACACTGCCGCCGTCATCGACCGGGCAACGGGAACGCTTACCCTGTATTCAGGCGATGACCTGGAGATTTCCATCGAAAACTTCACCTCCGGCAATCTCGGCATCGTTCTTCAGGACGATCAGGCGGATGAGCGTTCCTACACCTGGACGCTTGCTGGCAGCGGGGTGACCGATATGGTCAGCCAGGGGACGTTCGAGGCAGACGGGGTTGGCGGCTGGGGTTTCGAGCAGAGGGTCTGGGTTGACAGGAACGCGAATTTCAGATGCGATGGCGATGAGGAGCTGGTCGAGTTTTTCCGGCAGCCGCTCTCCGCCGAAACCGATAGTTTTCTGATCACCGGCAGCGGCGGCAATGATTACC
>WBUQ01000200.1 GCA_008933635.1 Desulfobulbaceae bacterium
CCGTGGCGGCGCGCGCCACCACGGGGACGGGCGCTGGGCGCGCGGTCGGCGTGGCGGCGCGGGATCGGCTGACCAGTTCGATAGGCGGTGGAGCCGGCGGGGCGGATTGCGGGCGCGATTCCAGTTTGATCGGCGGCAGGGCGGGCATCGGTTCCGGGCGCGATTCCAATTTGATCGGCGGCAGGGCGGGCGCCGGTTCCGGACGGGATGCGATCCGGCTGGGCGGCTCGGCGCGAGCGACCGGCCCGGCGGGTTTGGAAGCTGGCTTTGGCTTTGGCTTTGGCGTTGGCGGCGGACGAGAGGCGACGCCAGCGGTTGACCGCGCCCGGCCAACCGGATGGGACGAACCGCCATCGCGTGGCGCGGGCGTGGTCCGGGC
Organism: Desulfobulbaceae bacterium; assembly: GCA_008933635.1. Taxonomy (GTDB): domain Bacteria; phylum Desulfobacterota; class Desulfobulbia; order Desulfobulbales; family Desulfocapsaceae; genus Desulfoprunum. The sequence goes on from WBUQ01000200.1 coordinate 380, forward strand.
AGTGGTCGGCGGACGTTGAGGCGATTCCGACGCGGCGGGCGCGGGCAGTGGCGGAATCGGTTTCACCGTCCGGGAAGCAGTGGCCGGAGCGGCGAGGGGACGATCCGCGACCGCGGGCCGTTCGATCGCCGCCGGACGGTTGGCGGCGACGGCGGGCGCTGGAGTGGGCTTGACGGGTTTGAAGCGGGCGGTGGGTTTGGCGCGAACCGGCGGGCGCGGTTCCACGGCGGCGGGCGTGGTGGCTGGGCGCGGCGTGGCGACCACCGCGGGTGGTTTGAATTTGGACCTCGGTTCGGTTACAGGCCGCGATTCGGTGGGCGCAAGCCGGGCGGGCGCGAGTAGGGCGTCCACCGGTTCGGACGTTTCCGCCACCGGCGCATCGGTCGGCGGCGGTTCAGGCGTTTCCGCCACCGGCGCATCGGTCGGCGGCGGTTCAGGCGTTTCCGCCACCGGCGCATCGGTCGGCGGCGGTTCAGGCGTTTCCGCCACCGGCGCATCGGTCGGCGGCGGTTCGGGCGTTTCCGCCACGAGTGCATCGGTTGTCACCGACGGTTCGGGCAACGCGACCGGCAAAACCTCGGAAGGGGGTGGCAGCGTAGCCGGTTCCACCACCGGCGCTACCGGCGCTGCTGGTTTGGCGATGTCGGCGGTGGGCGGCGCGATGATGGCGCTCAGGGGTTCGGCCCGATCCGATTCGATCTCGCCGACCGGGCGGACCAGGGCCCAGGCCAGCGCGCCGGCCAGCCCCACCACGCTGGCCAGCAGCGCCCATCGCCGCTGGGACCGGGGCGGCGGACGGTCGGCGTGGTGGGGATGCCAGTTCGGCGGTTCGGCGGGCGGCGGCGCGCTCCAGCGGGGCGTCGGGATCGGCGCGGCCGCTGGATTGACGCGCGCTGCCTCCAGCGCCGCGCGGATTTCCAAAGCGTCGGTCGGTCGGTCGGCCGGATCGCGGGCCAGCAACCGGTCGATCAGTTCGACCAGCAACGCGGCCGCGCCGCCGCCCTGCTCTGGCCGCGCCGGCACGGTCCAGAATTCGATGGAGCGTCGCAGCAGTTCCCGCTCTTCGTCGTCCAGACCGCCCAGGCGCGCGCCCTGCTGGCCAGCGCCGGCCTGACCGTGCCGGACCAGCAGTTGGCCGAGCCGGCGCTGGGCGGCGGTGGTCGGCTGGTCGGTGAACAGGGCGAACAGCAGCAATCCCAGCGCGTAGTAGTCGGCGCGATAGTCCACCGCGTACTCGTAACCTTCCGCCCCCTGGCAGGCGGGCAACACCTGCTCCGGGGCCATGGTGGCGGGGGTGCCGATGAACGAGCGGGTGTTGTCGCCGTCCTCGCGCTTGAGCGAGCCGAAATCGGCCAGTTTGAGCCGCGCGCCGTCGTCGCCGACCAAGAGGTTGCTGAATTTCAGGTCGCGGTAGACAAAACCGGCCCGGTGGACCACGTCCAGACCATCCAGGATTTGTTCGGCCCAGTCGAGAATTTGCACCAAGTCCGGCGGCGGCGCGCTCTCGCGCCGCTGGCGCGCCAGCCACTGGCCGAGATTGGCCTGTAACCGTTCCAGAACCAGCGCGGGTTGCCCGTCCACCACGCCGTGGTCAAGCAGGGCGACCACATGGCGGGACTGATCGGGGTCCAAACCGCGCAGGAAGTTGATTTCCCGCTCCAGATGCGTGCGCCAGTGGCCGTGCAAGGCCGGGTCGGCCTGGGTCATCGCCTCGGCGTTGATCAGCTTGATGGCGACGGCGCGACCGGCGGGGTCGGTGGCTGCCCAGACTTGGCCGTAGCTGCCCGCGCCACTCGACAGCACGGCGTCGAGCCGGTAATCCCGGCCCTTGATCGCGATCCGCTCACCGTTGCGCATACGTATTCTCCAAACCGACGACCCCCGGCGAAGACCTGGAATTCAGTAAACTAGTCCGCAATGGCCAGGTCAAGATTTTTCCACCTTTTGCATCGTTTCGCATGGCATCCATACCGCCGCTGAACGGCGCCACCCGCCGCCGGATTCTAACGCCATTGTTGTTCGTGTTGGGCGTCTTCTCGGGCATCGGTCTGCTGCACGGCCGGCTGGCGACCCTGTACGCGCGACCGGCGGCCGTGCCGGCCGGGCTTCCGCGCTTGCCAGCGGAGTTCCCGGACCCGGAACTGATCGTTCCCGCCGCCGCCGGGTTCCAGCGCCTCGTCCCCAGCCAGGGCCTGCTGTTGATCCAGGGACCGCGCCGGCTCGTCGGTCAGCGGGAGGTCTCGCTGTGCGACCAGCGCGCCGCGGCATCCGCCGCCGCCACGCTGTTGCCGCTCTACGTCGGCTGGGACTGGGCGCGAGTCCGGGAAGCCGCCACCGCTAATCTGTCCGCCCAGCCGCCGCGGCCGGCGCATTACGGCCTGAAGAATCCCCTGCTGGACGACGGTCCCGGCGGGGTGGACGTTCCTGCGTTCGCGGTGACGGTGGAGCCAGCCAGCGCACCGTTGCGGCCCTACGCCGACGAGGAACCGCTGCGGGTGACCGTGCGCGACCGCCGCCCCGTGCTGCTGTTAGCGGACACGGCGGCCAGCGACTCCGGCCCGGCACTGGCGTTCCGGCGCGACCTTTGGTTGTTATGGAACGCGGGCGAACCACCGGATGCCGACCATTGGAACCACGCGGCTCGGGTGCGCCGACTGGCTGAACGGGATTGCCCGTTCGGCCGGCTGCGGGTAAGCGTGTACGACGCGGTCGCGGAAAAGGAGGCTGGGGGCGAGGCCGAACCACGCGCCGTGCTGTGGTATCCGGGGGATGGGCGGCCAACGCGGGAATTCCGGCTGGCGCCCGGCCGTTATGTCGCTCCGGTCGCGCCGCCGCCGCGCCGTGAGGACGCCGATCTGTTCGACCGGGCGCTGGCCGTCGGTCTGTTGCGATCGGGCGAGGATGGCCGGATCGCGGTCGCTCCAGCCGATCTGCCGCTACGGCGGCTTTACGCCAGCGCACATCCCGAACTGCTGGCGCCGCGTGATGGCGAACCCGACTGGCTGAGCGGGATTTGGGACGGGGAGATTCGCGCGCTGCACCGGGCGCTGCATTTTGGCGCGGCCGGCCGCTACGTGCGCCAGCAGGTCGATGTATTCAACAGCCGGCAACTGCTGGCGGCGGTGCGCTGGCGGCCGGAATCCGCGGCGACGGGCGACTGGCGGGCCGAATGGGGCGGCGCGCCGCTGATGTTGGCCGCCGCCATGCCACCGCTGGCCGGGCGGCTGTTCGCCGAGATTCCGCGCGGCTGGGAACCGTGGCGGCGAGTGGCGCGCTGGCCGGCGCTGACGGGGCGACCGCCAGTCCGATTTCGCCTGACCCTGGATCGGCCGGCCCGGCGCGGCGCGCGCCTGGAAGTGCTGGCGGTGGGCGCAACTCCGACCGTGGCTGGAGCGACGGTGCTGGCCCGCGAACCTCGCTGTCTGGAAGCGCGGCCCTGCGGCGCGCGCGAAGCGGCGGCCCATTGGCTGCGCCTGGAGCTGGGCGAGGGCGCGACCGACCTGGAACTGGATTTTCAACCGTTGCCGGCGACCGCGTTTCCCGATGCCTATCGCCATGATTTCGCCCACATCCAGCGCGTCCACCAGCTTGAACGCCGAACCCGCCGGATGCAGCCCACCCCCGTCGTGTTGCCAGGCCCAGATTCGCAGCGGGCCGCGGCGCGGCTG